>NZ_JACNDD010000236.1:0-6256 GCF_017351395.1 Pseudomonas sp. FW305-28 | reverse complement strand
GGTCGATCCGCAACAACTGCTGCGCGAGCTGTTTGCCACAGCCATCGATGCGGCCCATCCGCACCACGTCCTTGAGCACTACCTGCCCAGCGACCGCAGCGGCCGAGTGATCGTCATTGGCGCCGGCAAGGCCGCGGCGGCCATGGCGCAAGTGGTCGAGCGCTGCTGGCAGGGTGAAGTGTCCGGCCTGGTGGTGACCCGCTACGGCCATGGCGCGCCCTGCCAGAAAATCGAAGTGGTGGAAGCCGCCCACCCGGTGCCTGACGCCGCGGGCCTGGCCGTGGCCCAGCGAGTCCTGGAGCTGGTGAGCAATCTCAGCGAAGACGACCGGGTGATCTTTCTCTTGTCCGGCGGCGGCTCCGCCCTGCTCGCCTTGCCAGCCGAAGGCATCACCCTGGCCGACAAGCAATCGATCAACAAAGCCTTGCTCAAGTCCGGTGCGACCATCGGCGAGATGAATTGCGTGCGCAAGCACCTCTCGGCAATCAAGGGCGGGCGCCTGGGCAAGGCCTGCTGGCCGGCGACGGTGTACACCTACGCGATTTCCGATGTGCCGGGTGACCTGGCCACGGTCATCGCATCCGGCCCCACGGTGGCCGACCCCAGTACATCGGCCGAAGCCCTGGCGATTCTCCAGCGCTACCACATCGATGTGCCGGCGTCGGTGCGCGACTGGCTGCACAGCCCAGCGTCGGAAACCGTCAAGCCCGGCGACCCGAGCCTGGCCCGCAGCCACTTCCAATTGATCGCCCGTCCCCAGCAATCCCTGGAAGCCGCAGCGGTGAAGGCTCGCCAAGCCGGTTTCAGCCCGTTGATCCTCGGCGACCTGGAAGGCGAATCCCGGGAGGTGGCGAAAGTCCACGCCGGCATTGCCCGGCAAATCGCCCTGCACGGCCAGCCGCTGGCGGCGCCGTGCGTGATTCTCTCCGGCGGCGAAACCACCGTCACCGTGCGCGGCGATGGCCGTGGCGGGCGCAATGCCGAATTCCTGCTGAGCCTGACCGACAGCCTCAAGGGCCATCCCGGCATTTATGCACTGGCTGGCGACACCGACGGCATCGACGGTTCCGAAGACAACGCCGGCGCCCTCATGACCCCGGACAGCTATCGCCGCGCTGCCGAACTGGGCCTGTGCGCCAGCGACGAGTTGGATAACAACAATGGCTACGGCTACTTCGCCGCCCTGGATGCGCTGATCGTCACCGAACCGACCCGCACCAACGTCAACGACTTTCGCGCCATCCTGATCCTCGAGAACCCCCAACATGACGCCTGATAAAAAGGTCAAGATCCTCGCGACCCTCGGCCCCGCCACCCGAGGCATCGATGACATCCGCGAGCTGGTACAGGCCGGCGTGAACATCTTCCGCCTGAACTTCAGCCACGGCGACCATGCCGACCACGCCCAGCGCTACCAGTGGATTCGTGACGTCGAGCAGCAGCTCAATTACCCCTTGGGCATCCTGATGGACCTGCAAGGCCCGAAGCTGCGGGTTGGCCAGTTCGCAGACGGCAAGGTCCTGCTGCAACGGGGCCAGGCCCTGCGCCTGGACCTGGACCCGACGCCGGGTGATCAACGCCGGGTCAACCTGCCCCATCCGGAAATCATCGCGGCCCTGGAGCCCGGCATGGACCTGCTGCTGGACGACGGCAAGTTGCGCCTGCGCGTGACCGCCAGGCACCGCGACGCCATCGACACCGAAGTGCTCAACGGCGGCGAGCTGTCGGACCGCAAAGGCGTGAACGTGCCCCAGGCCGTGCTCGACCTGAGCCCGTTGACCGCCAAGGACCGGCGCGACTTGAGTTTCGGCCTGGAGCTGGGCGTGGACTGGGTAGCGTTGTCGTTCGTGCAGCGGCCCGAGGACATCCGCGAGGCTCGCGCGCTGATCGGCAACAAGGCGTTCCTGATGGCGAAGATCGAGAAACCGTCGGCGGTGGCCCAACTGCGGGAAATCGCCGAATTGAGCGACGCGATCATGGTCGCCCGCGGCGACCTGGGGGTCGAAGTCCCGGCCGAAAGCGTGCCGCAGATTCAGAAAAACATCATTGGCACCTGCCGCGCCCTGGGCAAACCGGTGGTGGTGGCCACCCAGATGCTCGAGTCGATGCGCTTTTCCCCGGCGCCCACCCGCGCCGAAGTCACTGACGTTGCCAACGCCGTGGCCGAAGGGGCTGATGCGGTGATGCTGTCGGCGGAAACCGCCTCAGGGGATTACCCCCTTGAAGCCGTGCAAATGATGAGCAAGATCATCCGCCAGGTGGAAAACGGTCCCGACTACCAGGCGCAGTTGGACGTCAGCCGAGCGAAAGCCGAGGCCACGGTGTCGGACGCCATCAGCTGCGCGATCCGGCGCATCAGCAGCATCCTGCCGGTGGCGGTGCTGGTGAACTACAGCGAATCAGGCAGCTCCAGCCTGCGCGCGGCGCGGGAGCGGCCGACGGTGCCGATCCTCAACCTCACGCCGAACCTGCAGGCCGCCCGCCGCCTGACGGTGGCCTGGGGCGTGCACTCGGTGGTCAATGATCGGTTGAAGCAGGTGGACGAAGTCTGTTCCACCGCCCTGGAAATCGCCCAGGCCCAAGGCATGGCCCAGCGTGGCGATACCTTGCTGATCACCGCGGGCGTACCGTTCGGGCAGCCGGGGTCGACCAACTCGCTGCGCATCGAGACGTTGATCTAGCGTCTGTACTGGCCTCATCGCGAGCAAGCTCGCTCCCACAGGGGGCTGCGGTGCCCTTGTGGGAGCGAGCTTGCTCGCGATGAAGTCGACTCGATCCCTCTGACACACACCTACCATGCCCAACACCCACTGCCCCGACTGGGCCACCGCCCTGCTCAACGGCTTCAGCCAAGTCTTTCTCCAGCGCCATCCGCTGTGCGGCCTGCTGTGCCTGTTGGCGATTCTGCTCACGGCCCCCGCCCTGTTCGGCGGCGCGTTGCTCGGCGGTGTGGCCGGGTTGTTGACGGCCCAGCGACGCGGTTACCCCAAGGCCGACCGGCAAGCCGGACTGTTCAGCTACAACGGCATCCTGCTGGGCTTGCTGCTGAGCCTGGCGTTGCCCTGGTCCGTCCTGTTGCCACCGTTGATCATCGCCGCAGGTGGCCTCAGCGCGATGCTGACCCAGCAATGGCTCAAGCGCACCCGAGGCCCTCGCTGCCTGCCCGCCTACACCGCGCCCTTTGTCGGGCTGGCCTGGCTGCTGATGGGTTTCACCTTGCCGCAGCCCGCCGCCACCTCGATTGAAATGACCCTGCACAACCTGCTGGCCGCGCTTCTGAGCGGACTGGGCCAGGTCATGTTTCTCGGCCACCCTGCGGCCGGTGCGCTGATCGCCGCCGGTCTGCTGCTGGCCAACCGGCGCGCCGGCGCTTGGGCATTGTTCGCTTCCGCCGTCGGCCTGGCCTTCACCCTCTCGCAGTATGAAAACGCATCCGCCCTGTCCGGGCTGGGCGGCTATAACCCGGTGTTGGTGGCGCTGGCCCTCAGCCAACAGCGCCGCCCATGGCTGCCGCTGATGGGCATCGTCCTGGCAATCATGCTCACGCCAGGCTTTAACGCCCTCGGCCTGCCTCCCCTGACAGCACCGTTCATCCTCGCCTGCTGGCTGATCCAGGCCACCGGCCGGGCGTGGTGTCAGGCCAGCCTCGACATCGCGCCTTGCGCTGTACGGGGCAATCCCCCTAGGCTTCGCTGATTCCGGTTCAGGCGAAGATTATGCAAAGCAGCGACAACTGGCGTGAACGCCTCTACGTGATCATTTTCCAGACCGACACCGTGGCCGGCCGGCGCTTCGACAGCACCCTGCTGTTGATCATCCTCGCCAGCCTGGTGATCGTGATGCTCGACAGCATCGACAGCGTGCACAAGCACTATGCGGCCCTGCTGGCGGCTATCGAGTGGGGCTTCACGTTCATCTTCATCGTCGAATACGGCCTGCGCCTGTACTGCTCGCCCAAGCCGCTGCGCTATGCCTTCAGTTTCTACGGCCTGGTGGATCTTCTGGCGATCGTGCCGGGGATCCTGGCGCTGTACTACAGCGATGCCCAATACCTGTTGATCATTCGGATCATCCGCATGCTGCGGATTTTCCGCGTGCTCAAGCTCAGCCCTTACCTCAAGCAAGCCAACTACCTGATGGCGGCGCTGCGCGGGAGCAAGCAGAAAATCATCGTGTTCCTGGTCAGCGTCTCGACCCTGGTGACCGTCTTCGGCACGCTGATGTACGTCATCGAAGGCCCCGAGCACGGTTTCACCAGCATCCCCAAGGGTATCTATTGGGCTATCGTGACACTGACCACCGTAGGCTTCGGCGACATCGTGCCCAAGACACCCCTGGGCCAAGTGGTGTCGTCCCTGGTGATGATCACCGGTTACTCGATCATCGCCGTGCCAACGGGTATTTTCACGGCTGAACTGGCCACGGCCATGCGCGGTGACCAGCTCAAGCACGATTGCCCGGTGTGCAGCAAAAACAACCACGAACACGGCGCCGCTTTCTGCTCCCGTTGTGGCAATGCACTGTTTAAGAAATTGGAATAAGCAAAGCACTTTTTGATGCTTGAAGGTCTATAGGCATGCAGCTAGTGTGCTGGCTAATTGCCCGGAATCCCCGTTCAAATAAAAAGGAATTCGTATAAGTGAAGAACTTCTTTGGCGCCTCCCTTCTCGCCGTTGGCCTGACCTTCGGCAGCCTGGCCCACGCCGCCCCGACCCTGCTTAACGTTTCCTACGACGTCATGCGCGACTTCTACAAGGACTACAACACAGCCTTCCAGAAGCACTGGCAGGCCGAGCACAACGAAAACATCACCGTGCAAATGTCGTTCGGCGGCTCCAGCAAGCAGGCGCGCTCGGTGATCGACGGGCTGCCGGCGGATGTCATCACCATGAACATGGCCACCGACATCAACGCCCTGGCGGACAATGGCAAGCTGGTGCCCGAGAACTGGGTCACCCGCCTGCCGAACAACAGCGCGCCGTTCACCTCGGCCACGGTATTCATCGTGCGCAAAGGCAACCCCAAAGCACTGAAGGACTGGCCCGACCTGCTCAAGGATGGCGTGCAGGTGATCGTGCCCAACCCGAAAACCTCCGGCAACGGTCGCTACACCTACCTGTCGGCCTGGGGTTACGTGCTGAAAAATGGCGGTGACGAGAACAAGGCCAAGGCCTTCGTCGGCAAATTGTTCAAGCAGGCGCCGGTCCTGGACACTGGCGGTCGCGCCGCGACGACCACCTTCATGACCAACCAGATCGGCGACGTGCTGGTGACCTTTGAAAACGAGGCGGAAATGATCGCCCGCGAGTTCGGCCGCGACCAGTTCGAAGTGATCTACCCAAGCGTTTCCGCCGAAGCCGAGCCACCGGTCAGCGTGGTCGACAAAGTCGTCGAGAAGAAAGGCTCCCGCGAAGCGGCAGAGGCCTACCTCAAGTACCTGTGGTCGCCCGAAGGCCAGGAAATCGCCGCCGCCAACTACCTGCGCCCACGGGACCCGGCAGTACTGGCCAAATACACCGACCGCTTCCCGAAAGTGGACTTCCTGTCCGTGGAAAAAACCTTCGGCGACTGGCGCACGGTGCAGAAGACTCACTTCAATGATGGCGGGATTTTCGACCAGATCTATAGCGGCCAGTAAGGCTCGACTCGCCTCAAAGCCAGGCTGTCAGCCAAGTCCAAACCTGTGGGAGCGAGCTTGCTCGCGATAACGGTCTGTTCTGCATCAATGATGTTGGAATGAAGCCGCTATCGCGAGCAAGCTCGCTCCCACAGGATCTGATCGTTACCATTAATCCCCGGCATGTCTGATATCAGCCGCAAAGCCTGTTCCTGAGCCCTGCAAGTCTTTAGCCTCACGCCATCCTTTCAATTGATCGATGAGATTGCCATGAGTGCTCATTCACCCACCTCGCCCGGCAGCACCCTGACCCGCGGCATGGTCCTGCTCTTCGCCTTCTGCTGCGGCGCCATTGTCGCCAACATCTACTACGCCCAACCCATCATCGAACTGATCGCACCCGATGTCGGCCTGAGCAGCACCATGGCCAGCCTGATCGTCTCGCTGACCCAGATCGGTTATGCCCTGGGCCTGTTTTTCCTGGTGCCGTTGGGTGACTTGCTGGAAAACCGTCGATTGATGATTCTCACCACGCTGGTGGCGATTGCCAGCCTGTTGGGGGCGGCGTTCACTGACCAGCCGAATGTGTTCCTGCTGGTCTCGCTGCTGGTGGGGTTCAGTTCGGTGTCGGTGCAAGTC
>NZ_JACNDD010000235.1:0-6306 GCF_017351395.1 Pseudomonas sp. FW305-28 | reverse complement strand
GCTCGCTCCCACATTGGATCGGTGGTGAACCTCAGTTTATCGACTGGCACCGCCCCCTGTGGGAGCGAGCTTGCTCGCGATGGCGGTGGATCAGTTGGCCTCGATGCTGGATGTGCCGACGTCTTCGCGAGCAAGCTCGCTCCCACAGTTCTTTCCCACAGTTTTTCGTCAAATGTTCAGCGGTTGGCTTCCAGCTTGTACCTATCACCCGCCGACGCCGGAGTCGTCTCATTGGCCAGGGCAAAAACACACTCATCCAGATAAGGCCTGACATCCGCCCATTTCTTGCGATCGGCGATAAATCCCCGCAGCTTCTTGCCGGCATCCACAACATCCGGCTCATGGGCCATCAACATGAGCCTGGCGACTGAGCTGGCGTCATCGTCCTTGTGCTTGGCATGATCCTGCCGAGCGTAAGAGTGAAACTCCTCGATCCGCCCCAACACAGCCTCGGCACCGCCCATGCACTTGTCACCCAGGACCTCTTCGCGCCGCTGCGCATGTCCACCGGCAAAGCTGTCCTGGACAAGATGAAGCAAACTGCCAAACGCCACCTGATTCACATTCGCCCGCAACCATGGACGCCCCACCGCAAAAAGATCCTGCACGGTTTGTCCGTTATTGAAATGCTGTTCCCAGCCTTCGATCTGGATGTCTTTCAAATAGGTATTGAGGGGGTAGGTACCATCGGCAACCCCCCAGGCGAACTCGGCCCACATCATGATTTCGCGCTTGGTCTTCTCTGGCGCGTCGCCCTCTTGGGACGCCATTGCATGCAAGAATTGCAGGTCGCCAAAATGCGAACGGGAGATGTAGTTCCCCGTCCCCATGAACGCCATTGGATCGGAAGCGCTTATGTCCTCGGCTTTCTCGAAGAGATTGACCCAGCACCGCGTCTGCGAGATGAAACCAACCGAGTAACGTCCATCGCAGCCCTTGGTCTTGGCATCTTCCGCGCCCGGCATGAACACCGGATCATCGTTCCAGCGAACCCCGGCAATGACATAAGCACCGGCGTTCTCCAGGTTGGGGTTACTGCAATCCTGCCAATCTCCGTCACACCCATAGATCTTCTGCGTCAGCGCCTCATGGGCAGGATCGGAAAAGTTATGCAGCGCGAAACTGGCGAAAGGCACCGTCGCCCTATAGGAAACCCCGTATTTCTTGGCCATCTCCCGTTCAGCCAACGTGCCATCCGGCGAGAGTTGAAAAGCGTTGGCGTGCCCGATGCAACCCAACAGAACACCCCAGGCAACTCCTGACACGGCTTTGTGTTTGTTCATGAATCGTCTCTGCGAAGGGCGGTGACGAGCAGGTTCTCGTCTCACGCCGGGGATGGTTTGTGGTGGGCATGGCAAATGGCAAGAGGCCATCGTCGATAGCATAGCGGGTGGGGCTTTGTCGTCCAGCGAGCAAATGCTGATTTTTTCCAGTAGGTTTCCTGGGACCAATACGAAAGTCGCTATCCAACAGGCGGAGTAAACCCCAACCAAAAGCCCCTATGGACCGCCCCCGCAAATAGCACAAGCTCACGCCCATACAAGTCCCCTGCCGTGATCGCTACAGAGAAAGGACTCCGCACGCATACCTCGTACGCGTCACGTCGCGCTCAACCGAGTCCTGCCATGAACCTATCGAATCTCTTCAACAAAGCCCGAGCCCGCACACAGGGGGCGGTCAGCGTGGCCTGCACGTTGAGCGAACTGGACCAGGCACTGGCCAGCGTACGCATCACACCGGTATTGATCGCCGGGTTTGTCTCCCCTCACCTGGACATCGACGGGGTCGCCGCCAAGGTCAAACAGCGTTTTCCCCAAAGCGCCATCAGCCTGTGCACGACGTCGGGTGAGCTGTGCAACGGTGCGAACGCGCTGTATTGCCAGACTGGCGAGACCTGGGACCGGGTGGTGCTGCAGCTGTTCGACGCCAGTGTGATTGCGTCAGCCGAGGTGGTGATGGTACCGCTGGAGTGCGAGGACATTCGCGGTGGCGGCAAGCGCCTGGCCATGCGTGAGCGAATCGCTCGGTTGGTGAGTAACATCAAGCAGGCGCAGGTGAGCACGCCCATTGACCATCGCGATACCTTGGCCTACGTGGTGTTCGATGGTCTTTCGGCTTCCGAGTCGTTCTTTATGGAGGCGCTTTATGAGTCTGGACGCTTCCCGTGCTTGTTCGTCGGCGGCTCAGCCGGTGGCAAGGCGGATTTCAAGAAGACCCTGATCAGTGATGGGCAGCGCAGTTACCAGAACCATGCGCAGATTGTCTTTCTGAAAACCGCGGCGGATGTGCGCTTCGGAGTGTTCAAGAGCCAGAACTTCCAACCTGCCGGGCTGACATTCAGCGTGCTGACCGCGTCGGTCGAAGACCGCACCATCGATCAGGTCATCGACAGCCGTGGAAACATCAAGAGCATGGTCCAGGCGCTGTGCGAGGCCTTCGAGTGCAGTGCCCAGGCGCTGGAAAAGAAGCTGGCCGATTATTCATTCGCCATCCGCGTGGGTGATGAGCTGTTCGTCCGTTCCATTGCCCGCATCGACCATCAGCAGCAGATCATCCAGTTGTTCTGCGACGTGGCGCCCGGCGAAGAGCTGGTGATGGTCAAGCGCACGCCCCTGCGCGAGGCGACCCGGCTCGACTACGAGAAATTTCTCAAGGGCAAAGGTGGCCGGCCGGTGGCCGCCATTCTCAACGATTGCATCCTGCGCCGGCTCAACAACAGCAGCGACCTGGGCAGCATGGCCGGTATTTTCGGGGATGTGCCTCTGGCCGGCTTCTCGACGTTTGGTGAAATCCTCGGTTTGAACCTTAACCAGACACTCACGGCGATTTTCTTCTTCAGGGTCACCAAGGGCGCCGGGTTTGTCGACGAGTACGTCGATCACTTCATCACTCACTATGGCGAGTTCAAAGCCTTTTTCCTGCGCCGCCAGATCAAGAAGCTGGCGGGCCTGAACCATGTCGTGGTCAAGCAGATCATGGCGTTCAAGATGAATGACTTCAGCAGCGCCTTGGACACTCGCGGCCTGGACCAGACGATCCTGCCGGTGTTCGACGGCCTGACGGACCTGGGCCAGGTATTGGCGCAGGCCAGCCAGCACCAAGCGTCGATGGCGACGCAAATCAAGCATTACTCCGGCGAACTGCACCTGTCGATGGATGACCTGACGGGCACCATCGACCGGCAAAACAGCGTGGCCGAGCAGGCCGGCACCACCGTCGAGCAGCTTGCCACGCAAGCGGGTGAAGCGGTGGTCGGTGCCCGTGCGCTCGCCAGTTCGAGCTTGCGTATCCAGTCGATCGTACAGGTCATCCAGCAAATCGCGGGACAGACCAACCTGTTGGCCCTCAACGCCGCCATCGAAGCAGCGCGGGCCGGTGAGATGGGCAGAGGCTTTGCGGTGGTGGCCGATGAGGTCCGCAAGCTTGCGGAAATCACCCGCAAGAATGCCGCGGAAATCGGCGTGGACATCGACCTGCTCTCGACGGAGATCCAAGGCGTCGCCCAACAGATCGAAGACCAGTCCGTCGCCGTGAGCGCCCTGCGGGAGATGCTCGATGCCCTGGAAGACTCCAGCCGTACCACCGAAGGCACGGCACAACGCACGAAGGCCATCGCCGACACCTTGACCGGGCTGACCCACGCCAATGCGTGAGGCCAAGTCGCCCCGGCGATGGATCAAGATTGAGCGATCAGCACACGTCCCCTTGTGGGAGCGAGCTTGCTCGCGATAGCGGTAGATCAGTTTGCGGTGATTGACTGTGCCGACGTCATCGCGAGCAAGCTCGCTCCCACAGGGAGTTTGTGGTTGTTCACAGGCGTCACCGTCAGGGAATCAACATCTGCACCTGCCCCGGCACGACGATCTTGATCACCCCGGCCCAGGTGCACATCAAGGTGCTATTGGCGTCGATGGCCGGCATGTTGCCCAGCAACAGGGTCGGGGCGCCGCCGGGGATCCATGGCGCCGCAGTGGCCGGGATGCAGGGCATGGGGGTCAGCACGCCCAGGGCCGCCGCGGTGGCGGCGGCCACGGTGGGGTTCGCCAGGCTCATGCACATGCCGAAGGTGGTGATGTTCACCAGCGGGATGTGATCCATGATGTTCGCCGCCGGCATCCCGCCGGTCAGCAGGCGATTGACCGGCAGCACATTGAGCACCGCCGGGGCTGCGCCGAAGCTGCATTGCAGGGTCGCGGTGCTACAGACTTGCGGGCATCCCATCGCGGTGGCTCCTTTGACAGCGACTCCCCGAACCATAGCTCGCCCGCATCCGACGCGCACGCCGCCATGCATCAAGCCCGCTGATTATCCGGCAACACGCTAACCTATAAGACCCTGGCGTGCTTGTGACGCCTCCCACGCGCCATTAGATTAGCCAATGATCGATGGCCTCCAAAATAAGCAGAAGGGATAAGCATGGCGTTTACTGATCAGTCCACCCGCGTGCGCGACGGTGAAGAACTCGATGCCAACCTGATCGACCCGTACCTCAAGGCCCACATTCCCGGCCTCACCGGCCTGCCACGGATCAGCCAGTTTCCCGGTGGCGCGTCGAACCTGACCTACCTGCTGGAATACCCCGACCAGGAATTCGTCCTGCGTCGGCCGCCGTTCGGCCACAAGGCCAAGTCCGCCCACGACATGGGCCGTGAGTTCCGCATCCTCAACCAATTGCGCGAAGCGTTCCCGTACTGCCCCAAAGCCTATGTGCATTGCACTGACGAATCGGTGATGGGCGCCGAGTTCTACGTGATGGAACGGGTCAAGGGCATCATCCTGCGCTCCGACCTGCCGCCGGAGCTGGGTTTCGACGCCGCCCGCACCGAAGCGCTGTGCAAGAGCTTCATCGACCGGCTCGTCGAACTGCACCGCGTCGACTACAACGCTTGCGGCCTGGCCGACCTGGGCAAGCCCGAAGGCTACGTGGCCCGGCAGATCCGTGGCTGGAGCGACCGCTACGAAAAAGCCCTGACCCCCGATGCGCCGAAATGGGAGACGGTCAAGGCCTGGCTCAACGACAAGATGCCCGCCGACCACCCGACGTCGAGCATCGTCCACAACGACTACCGCTTCGACAACGTGATCCTCGACCCGGAGAACCCGATGCAGATCATCGGTGTGCTGGACTGGGAATTGACCACGATCGGCGATCCATTGATGGACCTGGGCAACAGCCTCGCCTACTGGATCGAGGCGGACGACCCGGCGCCGGTGCAACTGATGCGCCGCCAGCCGAGCCACGCCCCCGGTATGCTGACCCGCCGCGAATTCGTCGATTACTACGCCGAGCGCGCCGGGATCCGCATCGACAACTTCGACTTCTACTACACCTACGGCCTGTTCCGCCTGGCCGGCATCGTCCAGCAGATCTACTACCGCTTCTTCCACGGCCAGACCCAGGACAAACGCTTCGCGCAGTTCGTTCAGATGAACAAACTGCTGGAGCAGATGAGCCTGCAGGTCATCGGTAAATCCACGCTCTGAGCGCCCCATCACAAGGAAACAGCATGTCCAAGACCCAGTTGTTCGACCTCGACGGTAAAATCGCCTTCGTTTCCGGCGCCAGCCGCGGCATCGGCGAAGCCATCGCCAAACTGCTGGCCCAGCAAGGCGCCCATGTGATCGTGTCCAGCCGCAAGCTCGACGGTTGCCAGCATGTGGCCGATGCGATCATCGCCGCCGGCGGCAAGGCCACCGCCATCGCCTGCCACATCGGGGAAATGGAGCAGATCAGCCAGGTGTTCGCCGGTATCCGCGAACAGTTCGGGCGCCTGGACATCCTGGTGAACAACGCCGCCACCAACCCGCAGTTCTGCAACGTCCTGGACACCGACCTGGGTGCGTTCCAGAAAACCGTGGACGTGAACATCCGCGGCTATTTCTTCATGTCGGTGGAAGCCGGCAAGCTGATGCGCGAAAACGGCGGCGGCAGCATCATCAACGTGGCGTCGATCAACGGCATCTCGCCGGGGATCTTCCAGGGCATCTATTCGGTGACCAAGGCCGCGGTGATCAACATGACCAAGGTCTTCGCCAAGGAATGCGCACAGTTCGGCATCCGCTGCAACGCCCTGCTCCCGGGCCTGACCGACACCAAGTTCGCTTCGGCGCTGGTCAAGAACGACGCCATCCTGAAAACCGCCCTGGCGCAGATCCCCCTCAAGCGCGTGGCCGACCCGAGCGAAATGGCCGGCGCGGTGCTGTACCTGGCCAGCGATGCGTCGAGCTACACCACGGGTGTGGCGTTGAATGTGGATGGTGGGTTCCTCTCCTGATAGCGAACGCCATGGCAGACCTGTGAGAAAC
>NZ_JACNDD010000234.1:0-6522 GCF_017351395.1 Pseudomonas sp. FW305-28 | reverse complement strand
GAAGCCTCATGGCTAGCACGCTGCGGCCAGCGCTGGGTAATCGCCTTGCGACGGGTATAGAAACGTACACCGTCCGGGCCATAGGCGTGCAGGTCGCCGAACAGCGAACGCTTCCAACCGCCAAAGCTGTGATAGGCCACAGGCACGGGCAATGGAACGTTGACCCCCACCATGCCGACTTCGATCTCGTCGCAGAACAACCGCGCCGCCTCGCCATCGCGGGTGAAGATGCAGGTGCCGTTGCCATACTCGTGATCATTGATCAGTTGCATCGCCTCTTCCAGGCTGTTGACCCGGACGATGCACAGCACCGGCCCAAAGATCTCTTCCTTATAGATGCGCATCTCGGGGGTCACACGATCGAACAGGCAGCCACCGAGGAAGAAGCCCTCCTCATGCCCAGCCACACTCAAGCCGCGACCATCGACAATCAGCGAGGCACCCGCCGTCACACCTTCTTCTATATAGCCACTGACCTTGTCCCGGTGCTGACCGGTCACCAACGGCCCCATGTCCAGCCCGCAAGACGTGCCGGCGCCGATCTTCAGCGCCTTGATCTGCGGCACCAGCTTGGACACCAGTGCATCCGCCACCTGGTCGCCGACACACACCGCCACCGAAATCGCCATGCAACGCTCGCCGCACGAACCGTACGCCGCGCCCATCAGCGCGCTGACGGCATTGTCCAAGTCGGCATCCGGCATCAGCACCGCATGGTTCTTCGCCCCGCCCAGTGCCTGGACGCGTTTGCCACGTCGAGTGCCCTCGGCATAGATGTATTCGGCAATCGGCGTCGAACCGACAAAACTCAGCGCCTTCACTTCCGGCGCTTCGATCAGCGCGTCCACCGCGGCCTTGTCGCCATGGACCACGCTCAAGACGCCCTTGGGCAAACCGGCTTCCAACAGCAACTGGGCGATCAGCAACGTCGAACTCGGGTCGCGCTCGGACGGTTTGAGAATGAAGCAGTTACCGCAGACGATCGCCAGCGGATACATCCACAACGGAACCATCGCCGGGAAGTTGAACGGTGTGATGCCCGCCACCACGCCCAAGGGTTGAAAGTCTGACCAGGCGTCGATGTTCGGTCCTACGTTACGGCTGTATTCGCCTTTCAGGATTTCTGGCGCTGCACAGGCAAACTCGACGTTCTCGATACCGCGCTTGAGTTCACCGGCCGCGTCTTCCAAGGTCTTGCCGTGTTCTTCGCTGATCAACTGGGCGATGCGCGCCTCGTTTTGCTCCAGCAATTGCTTGAAACGGAACATGACCTGCGCACGCTTGGCCGCCGGCGTATTGCGCCAGGCCGGGAAAGCCGCCTTGGCGGCGTCGATAGCCTGCTGGATGGTCGCGCGATCAGCCAACGGCACCTTATGGATGGCCTGGCCAGTGGACGGGTTGAACACATCGGCGGTGCGAGCACTGTCGCTCAGCAGTTCGCCATTGATCAAATGCGGGATGAGGCTCATGGGGGACTCCGGAATTATCCACAGGCGCCCGTGACCGGACGCCCGTTATCGAAAGCTATAGAGAGGGACGCATCAGTCGAGCTTGTTCAGCACTTCACCGACGGCGTCGAACAGGCGATCCAGGTCCTGCGGCTTGCTGTTGAACGTAGGCCCGAATTGCAGGGTGTCGCCGCCGAACCGCACATAGAACCCGGCTTTCCACAACGCCATGCCGGCCTCGAACGGACGCACGATGGCATCGCCATCGCGCCCGGCGATCTGGATCGCGCCGGCCAGGCCATAGTTGCGAATGTCGATGACGTTCTTCGCGCCCTTCAAACCGTGCAGCGCATTCTCGAAATGCGGGGCGATCTCGGCCACGCTCTGCACCAGGTTTTCCTTTTGCAGCAGGTCCAGCGCCGCCAGGCCAGCCGCGCAAGCCACCGGGTGCGCCGAATAGGTGTAGCCGTGGGGGAACTCCACCGCGTACTCAGGCGTCGGCTGGTTCATGAACGTCTGGTAGATCTCGCTGCTGGCAATCACCGCGCCCATGGGGATCGCGCCATTGGTGACTTGCTTGGCGATGCACATCAGGTCCGGGGTTACGCCAAAGCTGTCGGCACCGAACATCGAACCGGTGCGACCGAAACCGGTGATCACTTCGTCGAACACCAAGAGAATGCTGTGCTGGTCGCAGATTTCCCGCAGGCGCTTGAGGTACCCCTCAGGCGGCACCAGCACGCCGGCCGAGCCAGCCATCGGTTCGACGAACACTGCGGCAATGTTGGATGCATCGTGCAGTTCGATCAGTTTCAGCAGCTCATCGGCCAAGGCGATGCCACCCTCTTTCGGCATGCCACGGGAATAGGCGTTGCTGGCCAGCAAGGTGTGGGGCAAGTGATCGACATCCATCATCGCCTGGCCGAACAACTTGCGGTTGCCGCTGACGCCGCCGAGGCTGGTACCGGCGATGTTCACCCCGTGATAGCCACGGGCACGGCCGATCATCTTGGTCTTGGTCGCCTGGCCCTTGAGACGCCAGTAGGCGCGGACCATCTTCACCGCGGTATCGGCGCACTCGGAGCCGGAATCGGTGAAGAACACGTGATTGAGATTGCCCGGGGTCAGGCTGGTGATTTTCTCCGCCAACTGGAACGACAGCGGATGACCGTACTGGAACCCCGGCGAGTAATCGAGGGTGCCCAGTTGCTTGGCGACCGCTTCCTGGATTTCCTTGCGGGTGTGCCCGGCGCCGCATGTCCACAGCCCCGACAGCGAGTCGTACACCTTGCGCCCCTTGTCATCCACCAACCAACTGCCTTCGGCGGCGACGATCAGGCGCGGATCGCGCTGGAAATTACGGTTGGCGGTGTAAGGCATCCAGTGGGCATCGAGCTTGAGCTGGCTGGCCAGGGAACCGGCAGCGTGTTCGGGCATGTTCATCGACAAAAACCTCGCAGGTCATAAGCGACAGGGAATCGAAAGCGTTCTTGCAGCTAAGTTGCCACGGCGATAAAGTCGATGAAATGCAACTTTTGTAACCTTCAGTCGGCGGATCACTAAACTATGAGCGCGCGTCGTCCCGATCCACTGGCCCAGGTCAGCGACTTTGATATCCGCCTGCTACGCATTTTCCGCAGCGTCGTGGAATGTGGTGGGTTTTCCGCCGCGGAAACGGTGCTGGGCATCGGCCGCTCGGCCATCAGCCAGCAGATGAGCGATCTCGAACAACGCCTCGGTTTGCGTCTGTGCCAACGCGGGCGCGCAGGGTTTTCCCTGACCGAGGAAGGCCGCGAGGTGTATCAGTCGGCGTTGCAGCTATTGAGCGCACTGGAAAGTTTTCGCACTGAGGTCAACGGCCTGCACCAGCACTTGCGCGGCGAGTTGACCATTGGCCTGACCGACAATCTGGTCACCCTGCCCCACATGCGCATCACCCACGCCCTGGCGCAATTGAAAGAGCGCGGGCCCGACGTGCAGATCCAGATTCGCATGATCGCCCCCAACGAAGTCGAGCAAGGCGTGCTCGACGGGCGCTTGCATGTCGGCGTGGTCCCCCAGGCCAGTGCCCTGTCCGGACTGGAATATCAACCGCTGTACAGCGAGCGGTCGCTGCTGTACTGCGCGGTCGGGCATCCGCTGTTTTATGTCGATGACCAACAGCTTGAAGACACTCGCCTCAACAGCCAGGACGCCATCGCCCCCACGTTCCGTCTGCCGGCCGAGATCCAGGCCCACTACCAGGCGCTCAATTGCACCGCGAGTGCATCGGACCGCGAAGGCATGGCGTTCCTGATTCTCACCGGGCGCTACATCGGTTACCTGCCTGATCACTACGCCAACCTCTGGGTCCAGCAAGGTCGGTTGCGGGCCTTGAAACCCGCGGCACGGTTCTATGACTTGAGCCTGGCGTCGGTGACGCGCAAGGGTCGCCGGCCTCATCTGGTGCTGGAGAATTTCCTCGAGAGCCTGGCGGCAACCCGCTGATCCCATTTGCCCCTTGTGGGAGCGAGCTTGCTCGCGATAGCGATAGGTCATCCACATCACCATTGACTGACTAACCGCTATCGCGAGCAAGCTCGCTCCCACATTGGTCGAGGTTGGCCTGGTCATCGGCGGAGGTCTTTTTAGTGTGATGGCACTTGTCGGATTGATGCCGGTGCGCTATCAACGCATTTGCTTGCCCACAGACCAGCCCGGAAACGCCCATGACCTTTGAAGTCCCAGCCCACAGTGGCAAGCCCACCAGTCGCATTCGTCAAAAGAACGAAGAGACGATCCTCAAGGCTGCCGAAGATGAATTCGCTCGCCACGGGTTCAAAGGTACCAGCATGAATGCCATCGCCCTCAAGGCTGGGCTGCCCAAGGCGAACCTGCATTATTACTTCACCAATAAACTCGGCTTGTACGTGGCGGTGTTGAGCAACATCATCGAATTGTGGGATAGCACCTTCAATACCCTCACCGCCGAGGATGATCCGGCCGAAGCCTTGACCCGCTATATCCGCGCCAAAATGGAGTTCTCTCGTCGCCAACCCCAGGCATCGAGGTTGTTTGCCATGGAAGTGATCAGCGGTGGCGAATGCCTGACCGAGTATTTCAACCAGGATTATCGCGCCTGGTTCAATGGTCGGGCGGCCGTGTTCCAGGCCTGGATCGACGCCGGCAAGATGGACCCGATCGATCCGGTGCACCTTATTTTCCTGTTGTGGGGCAGCACCCAGCATTACGCCGACTTCGCCACCCAGATCTGTCGCGTGACCGGTCGCAGCAAGTTGACCAAGCAGGACATGATCGACGCGGGTGACAACCTGATCCGCATCATTCTCAAGGGCTGCGGCCTGACACCCACTCTTTAAGATCGCCATGCCCTTTACCCTTGCCGGTTTTTGCGAGTACCGCGAAGAAATTCGCAAAAGCCGCTTCATCACCTTCGCCGCGCCCATCACCAGCCCCGCCGATGCCCAAGCGTTCATCGAGCAGCACAGCGACCTGGATGCCACGCACAATTGCTGGGCCTGGAAACTCGGCGACCAGTACCGCAGCAACGACGATGGCGAACCAGGTGGCACCGCCGGGCGGCCGATCCTGGCCGCGATCGAAGCCCAGGCCTGCGATCAAGTCGTGGTGCTGGTGATTCGCTGGTACGGCGGAATTCAACTGGGCACGGGGGGACTCGCCCGGGCTTACGGCGGCGGCGCGAACAAATGCCTGCAAAACGCCGAAAAAATCGAACTCATCAGCCGTGTGCCGCTGCACTGTAGCTGCGGGTTCGCCGAACTGCCCCTGGTGAAACTGCGCGTCGCCGAGTGTGGCGGGCTGGTGAATGAAGAACGCTTCACCGCCAATGGCGTAGACCTGCAATTGGCCGTGGGTGAAGCTCACATCGACACCTTGCAAACGCAATTGGCCGACCTGAGCCGAGGACGGATCCTGTTGGAACGCTGAGTTCGCAGGCATGCAACCTTTCAGAGCATCGCGCAATCGTTCAACTTGCCCACATCCACTGTGCACCCGACTGTGGATAACCTGAGCACATTCCTCTGTAACCCTTCTGTCATGCGGGTTTCAGAGGGTTGCTCATTTTTCGTCCAAAGTCCTGCCCAATCGACAAATCCATCTGCAAAACAAGTGCTTGCAGGGGGTTATCACCTTTAGAAGAAAGCCTCGCAGTGCTTATGCCCGACTGTCCAGCTTGCGCACAATAACTGTGGAGCAACCTGTGGATAACCCGTTCATGGCTCCTCCCGCCCCAAGAAGGTCACGGCTCGCGGTCGTTTGTTCAATTTTTAACCACCCATTTCAGGGCAAACCGATGCCTGCATAAAACATGCGCGCTCCAACCCGGTGCAGAATTTTCCTGTTGCAGGTATCCAGGCCATACGCAGAGGGCCTTGGCGGCGGGGCCAAGGTATTTTCCTGACCTTATGGCCAGGAAATTGCTTTATCCACAGGCATTCCTGTCCATCGGCCCGAACCTGTCATGTCCAACCCCGACTCCATCGCGCGCCTGCAACTGCGCAAGATCAGCAAACGCTACCCCGGTTGCCTGGCCAACGACGCCATCGACCTGAGCATCCAACCCGGCGAAATCCACGCCCTGCTCGGCGAAAACGGTGCGGGCAAAAGCACCCTGATGAAGATTATCTACGGCGTCACCCCTGCCGATTCGGGTGAAGTGATCTGGCAAGGCCAGCGCGTCAACCTGCGTAACCCGGCCCAGGCTCGCAGCCTGGGCATCGGCATGGTGTTCCAGCATTTCTCGCTGTTCGAAACCCTCACCGTTGCGCAGAACATTGCCCTGGCAATGGGCGCTACGGCCGGTTCGCCAGCACAGCTGGAACCCCGGATTCGCGAAGTGTCCCGCCGCTACGGCATGGCGCTGGAACCGCAGCGGCTGGTTCACAGCCTGTCGATTGGCGAGCGCCAGCGGGTAGAGATCATTCGCTGCCTGATGCAGGACATTCGGTTGTTGATTCTTGATGAGCCGACCTCGGTGCTCACGCCCGTGGAAGCCGAAGAGTTGTTCGTGACCCTGCGTCGCCTGGCGAGCGAGGGCTGCAGCATTTTGTTT
>NZ_JACNDD010000233.1:0-6630 GCF_017351395.1 Pseudomonas sp. FW305-28 | reverse complement strand
CCTCGCCACAGGTTATGCGTTCCTACAAAAAATGTGGTGTACCGGAATTTTCTGACGAGTCGCGTCGGTTGCCGGTTCGGAAGGGGCGGGGATAGGCTTTGCTCGTCGCTGCAAAATCAGCGACCGGGTTTGGTCGCCCGGGTTTAGAATGGCGCACGGTGCCGCGCGAGCGGCTGTCTGCTTTATGGCTGACTGTGCGTGGGAGGGCTTCGGGCCCTGCCGGGTTTCCATTCCCTGGTCGACCAACCTGCGTACAGTTCGCCACCTTCTGCTTGGTCGCGGAAATGGTGAACTCCACGTTCGAATGGAGATTCATGTCATGGTCAAGATCACCCCCAACCCTCCACGCGCCGAAGACCTTTCTGCCTACACCACCCTCGACACAAAAAAACTCCGCGAAGCCGCCGACCGGGCGCTGGACATTCACTTGTCTCCCACCCCAGCCAAACCCGATACCCAGGACGGTCAGGTGTTCACCGTGGTCCCCGGGCTAAACACCGAGTCGGTGTTGACCAGCCTCAGCGAAACCCTGGCCTCGGCCGATGCGCTGGTCAGTGACCTGGGGTTCGAGCTGGAGGGCTCCCGGCGACACGTAGCACTGGGGATTCAGCAGTTGATCGAGCTGGCCAGATTGCTGGCCAACCGTGCGTTGGATGACCTGGAGACGACCGGCTAACGGACACACCGTTCTTGTGGCGAGGGAGCTTGCTCCCGCTGGGTTGCGAAGCGACCCCAGGATTCTTGCGACTGCTGCGCAGTCGAGCGGGAGCAAGCTCCCTCGCCACAGACCACTCCGCTCACGGCTGCCAATGATTCTTCTCCCCGCTCAACTTGCGGTCCAGAAAACTCGCCGCGCTGATCAACGCCAGATGGGTCAAGGCCTGGGGCGTGTTGCCCAAGTGGTAACCGTGGCTGTCGAACTCTTCGGCGTATAGCCCCAGCGGGTTGGCGTAGCGCAGCAGTTGTTCGAATTCCAGCTGGGCTTTTTCCACGCGGCCGGCGCGGGCCAGGCATTCGACGTACCAGAACGAGCAGGCCGCGAATGAGCCTTCGATGCCGCTGAGGCCGTCGATGGGGCTGTCGTCGTTGCGGTAGCGATAGACCATGCCGTCGCGCACCAGGTGTTTTTCGATGGCATCGAGTGTGGAGAGCCAGCGCGGGTCGCGGGCGCTGACGAAACGCACCAGGGGCATCAACAGCATCGAGCCGTCGAGGGCGGTGCTGCCCAGGCGCTGGACGAAATGCTGGTGCTCCTCGTTCCAGAAATTCGTCCAGATGTCTTGGTAGATGGCCTGGCGGGTCTCGTCCCAGCGGGCGAACGGGGCGGGCAGGGAGCGTTTTTCGGCCAGGCGGATGGCGCGGTCGACGGCGACCCAGCACATCAGCCGCGAATGCAGGAAGTGCTGCTTGTCGCCGCGCATTTCCCAGATGCCCACGTCTTTGTCCTGCCAGACCTCGCACACCTGGTCGACCACGTCGACGGTGTGTTTCCAGCCTTCATGGGAGATGGCTTCGCCGTATTTGTTGACCAGGTACACCGCGTCCATCAACTCGCCGAAAATATCCAATTGCACCTGCTGGTAGGCCAGGTTGCCGATGCGCACCGGCTGCGCATTGCCGAACCCGCTCAGGTGCGGCAGCTCGGTTTCCGGCAGCTCCAGCCTGCCGTCCAGGCCGTAGAGGACATTGAGTTTGGTCGGCTGGTCACAGCAGTCGCTGACCCGCCCGCGCAACCAGCGCATATAGGCGTTGGCTTCTTCGACGAAGCCCAGGCGCATGAACGCGTAGACCGTGAACGAAGCGTCGCGGATCCAGGTGTAGCGATAATCCCAGTTGCGCTCGCCGCCGCGGGTTTCCGGCAGGCCGAAGGTGGCGGCGGCGAGGATGGCGCCGTGTTTGCGCGAGGTCAGCAGCTTCAGCGCCAGGGCCGAGCGATTGACCATTTCCCGCCAGCGCCCGCGATAGTTGGATTGGCCGATCCAGCCGCGCCAGAACGCCAGGGTCCGCTCCAGGCAGATCGCGCTGACGTCGTCCTGAAGGCGTGGGTCGTCGATGCCGCCCAGCAGGAACTCGGCGCTCTGGCCTTGTGTAAGGGTGAACTCGGCCACCGCTGCGTTCTCGTCCAGCGTCAGGGGCTGGTCGGCGCACAAGCGCAGGCTCGGTTGTCCCGGCGCCTCGAAACAGATGTGGGCACCGTCCTGGCGCGCCGTGGTGGCGGCCCGGGCATAGTCGTGGCGTACCGCGCAGCGCAGGCGAAACGTCGCGCTGCCGATGGTCATGCGCACCCGGCGGATCAATATCGGCAGATCGTCCTCGCTGTCGCCGATGGGCAGCAGGTCGGTGAGTTCCACTACGGCGCCGTCGCTCAGCCAGCGGGTTTGCAGGACGTTGGTGTCGGGCAGGTAGATTTGTTGGCGACGGGCATCCGGCAGGTCTGGCGCGAGCTGGAAAATGCCTGCTTGCGCAGTGTCCAGCAGCGAGCAGAAGATCGACGGGCTGTCGAATTCCGGCCAGCAGAAAAAATCGACACTGCCGCGATCATTGACCAGCGCGGCGGTGCGCATGTCGCCAATGATGCCGTGGTTCTCGATGGGGCTTTGCGGTTCGTCATGATCAGCCATTGTCACGAAACCCTGGATAAAGGCTCATCCCACCATCGATGAACAGCGTGGTGCCCACCACATAATCGGACAAGTCCGAGGCCAGCCAGACCACCGCGTTGGCGACGTCCTCCACATCGCCGACGCGACCGTAGGGAATCAGTTCCAGCAGCTTTTGCTCCTGCTCGCCCTCGGTGGCTTCGCGATTGATCGCCGTGCGGATGGCACCGGGGGCGATGCTGTTGATGCGGATGCGCTGGTGGCTGGTTTCCTGGGCCAGGCTCTGCATCAGCAGATCGACACCGCCCTTGGACGCGGCGTAATTGACGTGGCCGGCCCAGGGAATGCGCTGGTGCACCGAACTCATGTGGATGATCTTGCCGGCGGCCCGGGACACGCCCTGGCGAATGCCCTGGCGGTTGAAGATCCGCAGGGCGGCGCGGGCGCAGAGGAACTGGCCGGTGAGGTTGGTGCCGATCACGGTGTTCCAGTCTGCCAGGCTCATGTCGACGGCGGCGGCGTCTTTTTGCAGGCCGGAATTGGCCACCAGGATGTCCAGCGTGCCAAAGGCTTCGAGGGTTTGGGCGAACAACTGCTCGACCTCGTGTTCCTTCGATACATCGGCACCGACGGCGATGGCGCGGCCGCCGTTGGCGTTGATTTCACGGGCCAGGTCTTGCGCCGGGCCGGCGCTGGAGTGGTAGTTGAGCACCACCGCGGCACCGGCGTCGGCCAACGCCCTGGCCGAGCCTGCGCCAATGCCGGAGCTGGCGCCGGTGACCAGGGCAACCTGTCGGGCGAGGGATATCTGCATGGTCTAGCACCTTGAATGGAGGGCCTTACCTGCTGACTGATGTGGGGAGGGTGGAGTTCACTTGGGTGAAGCGATCTTCACACTTCAGCCACATACGGACGCTAAACCTGTGGCGAGGGAGCTTGCTCCCGCTGGACTGCGCAGCAGGCCCTCCAAAGGTAATCTCAATCCACCTGAATGATCGAGGTGTCAGGTTTTGGGGCTGCTTCGCAGCCCAGCGGGAGCAAGCTCCCTCGCCACAGGTCTGTGTTCACAAAAGTAGTGTTTGACCGTTACCAACCCCGCCCTGAATTCACCCAGAAATTCACCGACAACGACGTCGACACCGACTCCACCTGATGGAACCAGCCTTCCGGCAAAAACAGCAAATCCCCAGCCTCCAGCGTCACGCGCATGAAGGTCACGTCCCGGGCGTGGGGGAAGCGTTGGTAGTCCGGCGCGTCTGGGTTGAAGTCGCAGCCGTCCAGCCCGCCTTGGGGAGCCGTGGACCAGGTGCCCAGGGCTTCGCGGTGGTGAGGTGCGGCGAGGGTGAAGATTTTCTGGCCCCAGACTTGGGCGAACAGGTTGTCGGTGTCGTCGCGGTGCAGCGGTGTCAGGGTGCCCTTGGGGCCGATCCAGATGCGCGGTGGAATGAACAGCGACGGGTCGAAGTAGGGCGGAAACTTGATCTGCTCCATCAGCCGCGCCGGCAGGATGTTGTTACCCATGTAGGCCGGTGGTTCACCGTCGGCGCCCTTGGCCGCCGGGCTGTCGAGGGAGGCGATGAAGTCGGCCATGGACGTGGAGCGAAAGTCCCGTTCGGTGGAGAAGGTCTTCTTCACGTAGTCGCCGTGGCGGGTGATGCCTTGCAGTTCGGCAAAATGCACCAGGGATTCTTCGCGGCTGAGCTTGAACAGTGGCCAGTCCTGCAAGGCATCGCTGATGACCAGCGGAATGCCGTGGGGCAGGTACTGGGCGCGAAACTCCTGCACCGACAGCCCGCTGCGAGGCCGCCGTTGCACGCTGCGTTGGGTCGGCAGGCTGGCGGTGAGCTTTTCGCTGAAGCGCGGCGGGGTGGGGTAGCGCTTGTTCATGTCGACCTTTTCCACCACGCCACCGCCATGCCGGGCATGGTCGATGATCTGCGGCAACAACGTCGCCAGGCCCATGTTGCCGCCGATCTTCAGGCGACCGCTGGCGAACAGTTCTTCCACGTTGGCCATGCCGGCCATGATCCCGAGGAAGTCCTTCTCCGCCACCTCGATGGTGACGTCGGGGCTGGTGTGGCGGCCAGCCTCGGTGCGGCTGCTGGCCTTGACCTCGGACCAGTACGCCTGGTGCGGGCCGAACACGAATTGGAAGACGCCTTCGATACCAACGGCGCCGGCATTGGCGAACAGCTTGCCCAGGATGGTTTGCAGGTCCACGGCGGTCACTCTTGCGGGTTTTTGGTCTTAGCAGGTAACGAGGGGCCGGAGCAGAAATTTAGGCCCTCGTCGCTGCATCATTGACCCTCGCCCTAGCGTGTCGCGACCATGAACACCCGGGGAAACGGCAGCAGCACGGTCCCATCGTCCAGGGCTGGATAAGCCTGCTCGATCGCCTTGAGATAGTGCGCCAGGTACTGCTCGCGTTGCGCCTCATCCAGCGGCTCGAGAAACGGCCGCAAGCCGCTACCCTTGAACCATTCCACCACGCCTGCGGCGCCGCCGGCCAAGGGATGATGGTAGGTGGTGCGCCACACATCGACGCGGCTGCAGTGGGGCTTGAGGATCGAGTAATAGGTGCTGGGATCCTCCACCTCGGTACGCGAATCCGCCGCCCCGGCCAGTTGGTTGGCCCAGGGACCGTTGGCGGCGATTTCCCGCATCAAGCGGTGGGAGGGTTGGTGCAGGGTGTCGGGCATCTGGATCGCCAGGCTGCCACCGGGGGCGAGTTTGCCGATCAGCGAGGGCAGCAGGGTGGCGTGGTCGGGCAGCCATTGCAGCACGGCGTTGGCGAAGATCACGTCGAACGGCCCGGGTTCATCCCATTGGCCGATGTCCGCAGTGTCGAACGCCACGGCGGGCAAGCGTTTGCGTGCGGCGTCGACCATGTCGCTGGAACTGTCGAGGCCGCGCACCGTGGCGCCGCTGAAATGTTCCACCAACAGTTCGGTGGAATTGCCCGGGCCACAGCCCAGGTCGATCACCGAACGGGCCTGTGTGGGGGGAATGGCGGCGAGCAGGTCCCGGGACGGACGGGTACGTTCCTGTTCGAAGGTGACGTATTGCTTGGCGGACCAGCCCATGGCGTTCTCCTGTGCGGTGGAGTGAGTCGAGGTCGCCAGTATAAGGTCGGACGGGAAAGATGGAGCGAACGTAACGGTTTTGACTAATTTTGTGGGTTACGATCTCGTTATCTTTCCTACACGACCGATCGGAGAAAACCGCAGTGACCCAACTGACCCTGCTGTGCCTGCCTTATTCCGGCGCCAGCGCGATGGTGTACAGCCGCTGGCGGCGCAAGTTGCCGCAATGGCTGCATGTGCAACCGGTGGAGTTGCCGGGACGCGGGGCGCGCTTCGACGAGCCGCTGCACACCGACATGGGCCCGTTGGCGATGCAACTGGCGCGGGAGCTGTACCCGACGCTCCAGGCCCCGTACGCCTTGTTCGGCCACAGCCTGGGCGCGCTGCTGGCCTGCGAAATCGCCCATGCCCTGCGTGAACTCGGCAGCCCGGAACCGGTGGCGCTGTTTGCCTCCGGCACCGCGGCGCCGACGATGCGGGCCGACTACGACCGCGGTTTCGCCAAGGCGAAAACCGACGCTGAGTTGATCGAGCAACTGCGCACCCTCAACGGCACGAGCGAGGAGATCCTGGCCAATGAAGAGCTGATGGCCCTGACCCTGCCGATCCTGCGGGCCGACTTCTTGCTGTGCGGACGCTTCCAGCCGCGGCAACGGCCACTGCTCGACTGCCCGGTGCATGTGTTCGGCGGCACGACCGACAAGGCCACCACGGAGCAACTGATGGGCTGGCGCCAGGAAACCACGGGCAGCTTCTCGGTGGACATGCTGGCGGGCGGGCACTTCTTCATTCACGAGCACGAGGCCAAGGTGCTGCGGCTGATCAAGGATCAGTTGAGCGTGCATCATCGGCGGCATGGGTTGGCGATCAGCGCCTGATTGGATTCCCAGCTCATTCAAATACCTTCCCCACATTGGCTGGGGTGATCCATCCCCTGTGGGAGCGAG
>NZ_JACNDD010000232.1:0-6729 GCF_017351395.1 Pseudomonas sp. FW305-28 | reverse complement strand
AACCGCCGGTCGTCGCCTGGAAACTCGAGGACTTCGCCGTAGAACCCCAGGAAGGCAAGACGCGCTTCCACGACTTCAAGCTCGCCCCGGAACTGATGCACGCCATCCAGGACCTGGGTTTCCCATACTGCACGCCGATCCAGGCGCAAGTGCTGGGTTACACCCTCGCCGGCAAGGACGCCATCGGTCGCGCCCAGACCGGCACCGGCAAGACCGCCGCGTTCCTGATTTCCATCATCACCCAGCTGCTCCAGACCCCGCCGCCCAAAGAACGCTACATGGGCGAACCACGGGCGCTGATCATCGCCCCGACCCGTGAGTTGGTGGTGCAGATCGCCAAGGACGCCGCCGACCTGACCAAATACACCGGCCTGAACGTCATGACGTTCGTGGGCGGCATGGATTTCGACAAGCAGCTCAAGCACCTCGAAGCCCGCCATTGCGACATCCTGGTCGCCACGCCGGGCCGTCTGCTGGACTTCAACCAGCGCGGCGACGTGCACCTGGACATGGTCGAAGTGATGGTGCTGGACGAAGCCGACCGCATGCTCGACATGGGCTTCATCCCGCAAGTGCGCCAGATCATTCGCCAGACCCCACCCAAGAGCGAACGCCAGACCCTGCTGTTCTCCGCCACCTTCACCGAGGACGTGATGAACCTGGCGAAGCAGTGGACCACCGACCCGGCCATCGTCGAGATCGAAGCCGAGAACGTCGCCAGCGAAAACGTCGAGCAACATATCTACGCAGTCGCCGGTGCCGACAAGTACAAGCTGCTCTACAACCTGGTCAATGACAACGGCTGGGAGCGCGTGATGGTGTTCGCCAACCGCAAGGACGAAGTGCGGCGCATCGAAGAACGCCTGGTGCGCGATGGCGTCAACGCGGCCCAGCTCTCGGGCGACGTGCCGCAGCACAAGCGCATCAAGACCCTCGAAGGTTTCCGCGAAGGCAAGATCCGCGTGCTGGTTGCCACCGACGTGGCCGGCCGCGGCATCCACATCGACGGCATCAGCCACGTGATCAACTTCACCCTGCCGGAAGTCCCGGACGACTACGTGCACCGTATCGGCCGTACCGGGCGTGCCGGGGCCGCCGGGGTTTCGATCAGCTTCGCCGGTGAAGACGACTCCTACCAGTTGCCGTCGATCGAGGCGTTGCTGGGGCGCAAGATCAGCTGTGAAATGCCACCGACCCACCTGTTGCGACCGGTCGAGCGCAAGCGCCCTTAACCGTCTCCACAGAGCAAAAAGCGCAGCCAGAACGAGCTGCGCTTTTTTTTGCCCCGGGATATTGCTCGATTAAACTAAAAGTCCATAATGGACAAATTAGTTTACACGGTACCCGGAGCCTCCATGCCCAGCACGCCCTCTGTGATGACCCAAGCCCAAGTCCGTGAACTGCTCGGGCAAATCGACGTGCCGCACATCCTGCGCCAGCTGTTTCGTGATCTGGCGGCCGGGCAAGCGGTGCAGCCGCCTCAGCAACTGGTGGTGTTTCCCCACGGCGCCGGGGATTTCATCAACTACCTGGGCGTGATGGCTGAAGACCAGGTCTATGGGGTCAAGACCTCGCCCTATATCGTGCGCGAGCAAGGCCCATTGGTCACCGCCTGGACCTTGCTGATGTCAATGCAGACCGGCCAGCCGCTGCTGCTGTGCGACGCCGCCGAACTGACCACCGCCCGTACCGCCGCCACCACCGCCGTCGCCGTCGATGCCCTTGCCCCGCACAACGCCAGGCGCCTGGCGGTCATCGGCAGCGGCGCGGTGGCCCAGGCGCACGTGCACTACGTCAAGAACCTGCGGGACTGGCAAGGCATCCGCCTCTACTCGCCAGGCCTGAAGACCAAGTCGGCACAGGAACGTGCCTCGCTCACCGGCTTGGACCCGCGCCTGCAAATCGTCGACACCCTCGAAGCCGCGCTGCACGACGCCGATGTGGTGATGCTCTGCACTTCGTCCGCCAAAGCTGTGCTCGACCCGCAGACCTTGGACAAACCGGCGCTGATCACCTCCATCAGCACCAACGCCCCACGCGCCCACGAAATACCGCCCCAACGCCTCAACGACATGGACGTGTTCTGCGACTATCGTCAGACCACCCCGGGCTCGGCCGGTGAAATGCTGATCGCCGGCGAACAACACGGCTGGGAGGCGTCGCGCATCGTCGGCGACTTGCCTGAATTGCTCAGCGAACACGTGGCGCGTCCCGACTACCAACGCCACGTGTTCTTCCGCTCCATCGGCCTGGGGCTGGAGGATGTTGCGCTGGCGAATGCGTTGTACCGACTTCGCAACTGACACACCCCAGTTTCCCTTGTGGGAGCGAGCTTGCTCGCGATAGCGGTGGGTCAGTCACCACCCATGTCGACTGTCAGGCCGCCATCGCGAGCAAGCTCGCTCCCACCGTTTTTTCCAGAGTCCCGGCACTGTGTTCCACAGGAGCATTTCATGACCTCAGCAGACTTCATCATCATCGGCGGCGGCATTGCCGGTGCTTCCACCGGTTACTGGCTGGCACCCCACGGCCGGGTGATTGTGCTCGAACGCGAATCCCATCCGGCCTATCACTCCACCGGACGTTCGGCGGCGCTGTACACCGCCGCCTACGGCACCCCGCAGGTGCGGGCGCTGACCCAGGCCAGCCGGGATTTTTTCGACGCCCCGCCGGCCGGTTTCTGCGAGCACCCGTTGCTGAGTCCACGGGGCGAAATGACCGTGGATTTCACCGGCGATCCTGCCGAGCTGAACAACCAGTACCTGAGCGCCAAGGCCACGGTGCCGCAGATGCAACTGCTCAGCGCCGAAGAAGCCTGTGTGCGGCTGCCGATCCTGCGACGGGACAAGGTCCACGGGGCGATCTATGACCCGACGGCCTGCGACATCGACACCGACGCCCTGCACCAGGGCTACTTGCGCGGTATTCGCCGCAATGGCGGTGAAGTGCACACCGACAGTGAAGTGCTGGGCCTGAGCCGCGACGACCAGGGACTTTGGCAGGTGAAGACCGCCAGCCAACGCTTCACCGCCCCCATCGTGATCAACGCCGCCGGCGCCTGGGCCGATCAGGTGGCCGTCCTGGCTGGCGCCCGGAAGCTGGGGTTGCAACCCAAGCGGCGTGCGGCATTCATCTTCGCCGGCCCCGAAGGCGTGGATATCCATGACTGGCCGATGCTGGTGAGCCTGGACGAATCCTTCTACATGAAGCCCGACGCCGGCATGTTCCTCGGCTCGCCGGCCAACGCCGACCCGGTGGAGCCTCACGACGTTCAGCCGGAAGAACTGGACATCGCCATGGGCATCTACCAGATCGAAGAAGCCACCACCCTGACCATCCGCCGCCCGACCCGCACCTGGGCCGGATTGCGCAGTTTCGTCCACGACGGTGATCTGCTGTCCGGTTTCGATCCACAGGTGCCCGGACTGTTCTGGGTCGCGGCCCAAGGCGGCTACGGCATCCAGACGTCACCGGCCATGGGCCAGGCCAGCGCCGCGCTGGTGCGTGGCGAACCGCTGCCCGAAGCCCTGGCCCGTTTCGGCCTGAGCAGCGCCATGCTCTCCCCCAAGCGTTTGGGGTGAGCCAACCGGGGTGACGCATCGCCACGATTGCGGCACACTCCCCCGCGCCCCTGTTCCACGGGGCGCTGACGCTGCCTGGAGCCCTGTCATGACCGCTTCGCCATCCGATCCGGCGCTGGAAAACTTCCGCACCATCGCCGACGCCATCGCCACGCTGTTCTACCCCCACGCCGAAGTGGTGCTGCACGACCTGCGCAGCCAGAAAGTCGATTACATCGCCAATAACCTGTCCAAGCGCGAGATTGGCGATGACTCGTCCCTGGAAGACATGCTCAGTGAAGACGTCAGCGAACGTAACATCGGGCCGTACGAGAAACTAAACTGGGACGGACAGAAGATTCGCAGCCTCAGCAGCGTCCTGCGCGACGCCCACGGTCATCCGCTGGCGGTGCTGTGCATCAACCTGAATATTTCGCTGTTCGAGAATGCCAAGGCCGCGTTGGATTTGTTCCTCTCGCCGGGCAAGTTGATTCCCCAGCCGGACTCACTGTTTCGCGATGACTGGCAGGAGCGGATCAACACCTTCCTCCACGCCTGGATGCGCGAGCGTCAGCTGAGCCTGAACCTGTTGACCCGCGATCACAAACGCGAGCTGGTGCTGGCGCTGCATGCCGAAGGCGCGTTCAAGGGCAAGAGCGCGTCCAACTATGTGGCCAATGTGCTGAACATGGGGCGGGCGACGGTGTACAAGCATTTGAAGGAGTTGAAGGGCTGAGATTTGTATTGCCTGGCCTGGCGCCTTCGCGAGCAAGCTCGCTCCCACATTCGATCTCATTGCACACAGATATCGTGTACGACACCAATCCCCTGTGGGAGCGAGCTTGCTCGCGATAGCGATTAATCAGTCACCATAGATATCCGACTTGAAATACTTGGCCTGGATCTCCTGGTACTTCCCATTGGCCCGAATCCCATCGATGGCCTTGTTCAAGTCCGCCACCAGTTGGGTATTGCCTTTGCGCACCGCGATACCGGCGCCCTCACCGACGTATTTCGGGTCCTTGAGTTCGGGACCGACAAACGCGTAGCCCTTGCCCCGGGGCATCGACAGGAAGTCTTCCAGCGGGATGGTGTCGGCGAAAATCGCGTCCAGGCGACCGGACGCCAGGTCCATGTAGATTTCTTCGTTGTTGCTGTAGCGCTTGACCGTCACACCCTTGGGTTCGAGCACTTCAGTGGCGTAGCGGTCAGTGGTGGTGGCCCGTTGCACGCCCACGGTCTTGCCCTTGAGGCTGGCATACTGCTCATCGACCACTGCCCCTTCCTTCATGACCAGGCGCGATGAGGTGAAGTAGTACTTGTGGGTGAAATCCACCGACTTCTTGCGCTCTTCGGTGATGGTCATGGACGACAACGCCAGGTCGATCTTCTTCACCTTGAGCGACGGAATCAGCCCGTCGAACTCGCCCTCGATCCATTGGCACTTGACCTGCATCTGCGCGCACAGGGCATTGCCGATGTCGTAGTCGAACCCCTCGATTTTCCCTTCCGAGGTCTTGGAAGCAAACGGCGGATAAGCTGCCTCGATGCCGATGCGCAAGGTTTTCTCAGCGGCGAACAGGCTACTGGAGGCCAACAGGCTCAAGGCCAGGCCGGTGATGAGGGGGAGTTTGCTCATGATCAATCTCTCGCAGGTTGTTGTTGGTTTGGCAGAGAAAGGTGGATGCAGTTGTTTTGTACTTATAAATCCATACTGGACTTTAATGTACACACCGTCAATCGGTAGGCAGGGGGATGTGATGGGTGGCTGATGGTCTCATCGCGAGCAAGCTCGCTCCCACAGGGGATCCTTGATGCACAAAGATCCAGTGTGGGAGCGAGCTTGCTCGCGATGACGGACTCATGGCTTGCGAAAAAACTACAGGGGGGCTTACTGCTTCCAGCGATCCGCCGCCGCATGATCACTGTCCCGCCCTTCAACCCAGCGTGGGCCGTCGACGGTGTTTTCCTTTTTCCAGAACGGCGCACGGGTCTTGAGGTAGTCCATGACAAAGGCGCAGGCGTCGAACGCCGCCTGGCGATGAGCACTGGCGGCCGCGACGAAGACTATCGGCTCGCCCGGTTCCAGGGCACCGATGCGGTGCAGCACTTCCAGCTTGAGCAACGGCCAGCGTTGCTCGGCCTCGCTGGCGATCTTGCCGAGAGCCTTTTCAGTCATGCCCGGATAGTGCTCCAGGAACATCCCGGACACGTCGAGGCCGTCATTGAAATCACGCACGTAGCCGACGAAGCTCACCACCGCCCCCACGCCGACATTGGCCGCGTGCATCGCGTTGACTTCGACGCCCGGGTCGAACGGTTCGACCTGCACACGAATCGCCATGCTTCAGCCTCCCGTCACAGTGGGGAAGAACGCGACTTCGTCACCCTCCTCCAACGGTTCATCGAGCTGGCACAGCTCTTCGTTGCGCGCGCACATCAGGTTCTGCTCCTTCAGCACGTCGGCACCGTCACGCTGGGCAAGCAGCACGCGCACATCGTCGACCGTGGCGAAATCGCCGTCCACCTTTACCGCATCCACACCCAGTGCTTCACGGTAACGGGCAAAGAACTTCACGGTAATCTTCATGACGCATCCGCCTGGAAATGGCCGCTCTTGCCGCCGAGTTTCTCCAGCACTCGCACGCCTTCGATGGTCATGCCACGGTCGACGGCCTTGCACATGTCGTAGATGGTCAGCGCGGCGACGCTGGCGGCCGTGAGGGCCTCCATTTCCACGCCGGTCTGCCCCGACAGTTTGCAGCGGGCGACAATGCGCACCCGGTCCTCGCCCTCGGCGTTGAGCTCGACCTTGACGCCGGTGAGCAGCAACGGGTGGCAGAGCGGAATCAAGTCACTGGTTTTCTTGGCCGCCTGGATGCCGGCAATGCGCGCGACGGCGAACACATCGCCCTTGGGGTGACCGCCGCTGACGATCATCTGCAGCGTGTCGGGCAGCATGCGCACAAAGGCCTCGGCCGTGGCTTCACGGAACGTCACGGCCTTGTCGGTCACGTCGACCATATTGGCGCGACCTTGGGAATCGAGATGAGTCAGCACAGGGTTACTCCTGATCGGGAATGTCGATTGTAAACCTGTGGGTCAGATTCCGGCAGGGTTGATTGTCGCACCCCACTTGCGTATCGGACTCGAAAGTCAGCGCAAAACC
>NZ_JACNDD010000231.1:0-6763 GCF_017351395.1 Pseudomonas sp. FW305-28 | reverse complement strand
CTCGCTCCCACAGGAATTGACCACAACAGCAAAAAAGCCTGCGTTGATTACAGCGTTTTTCCCAACCCGAACCGCTTCATCAACCCCTTCTCCAGCAACCCTTTGGGCAACAAACCCGCCATCAACGGCAGCGCCCGGCTGCCGTTGCCCAGACGCAGCAAGCGGGGTGGCTTGGGTTGTTGAACCGCCTTGAGCAGCGCCGCGGCGAATTCGTGGGTGGGGGTCGGGTTGTCCTGGGAAGCCTTGGCCCGGGCGCGGATGCCATCGCGCAGGGGCCACCAGGGCGATTGTTCGCTGATCAATTGTTCGGCTTCATGACCGGCATTCTTGGCGAAGCTGGAGGCAATCGCGCCGGGCTGGACCTCCATCACGCGGATGTCGAAGGGTGCCAGCTCCATGCGCAAGGCATCGCTCAAGGCATGCACCGCCGCCTTCGAAGCGCAATAAGCGCCAGCGAACGGCGTGACCAGCACCCCGGAAACGCTGCCGATGTTCACCACCAGCCCCCTGGCCCGGCGCAGCACCGGGAACAGCGCCCGGGTGACCCCGACGATGGCGAACACGTTGGTTTCGAACTGACGCTGCATGGCCGGCACGCCGCCGTCCAGCAGCGGGCCCATGGCGCCGTAGCCGGCATTGTTGACCAGCACATCCAGGCCGCCACATTGCTGGTTGATCCGCTCACCCAGTTGTTCCAGGGCCTGGCCATCGTTGACGTCCAGTTGCACGGCGGTGAACCCGGCGGTGGCGAGTGTCGCCACGTCTTCAGCCTTGCGCGCCGTGGCCCAGACCTGATAACCCGCGGCCTTGAAGGCGTCGGCGAGGGCGCGGCCAATGCCGCTGGAACATCCGGTAATCAACGCAACAGGCATGGCGCGGTCCTTGTGCAAAAAGTGGGGAAGGGCAATCAGTTGGAAAAGCTACCGTGCAATCGCTCGGCGCGAAACTCCAGGGTCTGCGGACGATAACCCGGGCGCAAAGGCGGCAGCGGCAGGCAGTCTTGCCAGTCGGCGCCGGCTTGCAGTTCGCCGGGGCCACGGTAGCGCGGAGCGTTGTAGGGGCTGTCGGCGAGGTTGATGGTGTCCCCAGGCGCATAGGCCGCGACCCGCCAGCGCAGCTCGATCAGCGGCACGTCGTTGTTGTTTTTCAGGGTCAGCGACAGCGGCCGGTCGGCAGGGCATTGTTCGGGGGCATAGCGGATGCGCAGTTCCAGGCGCTCCAGTTGCCGGGTCTCGCGGTTTTCCTGCCAGAGCACCCACGCGGCGACCAGTCCCAGCCCGATGAAGGCCGCCAGGGAGACCGGCAAGGCCTTGGCCGGGTAGCGCAACAGCAGGATGAGCCAGGTGATGACCAGCAAGACGCCGATAAGCATGGTGGAAGCCTCCGTTACCGTAGGCACATCCTACCGAAGGGCGCGGGCAATGTTGAAGCAATGATGCCAGGCGATCACCCGACTCAAAAAAAAGCCCCCACCCAACCCACTGCGGATAGGGGACGCAGTGGGCTGGACGGGGGCTTCTCGTAACGCTGATCTTTACTGATCGTTGTCGATCATTACTGGGCGATGGTTTTCACCGAGACGCCGCGTTCGATCGGGGTGGAGCGACCGTAGATGTCTTCGAAACGTTCGATGTCATCTTCGCCCAGGTAGCTGCCGGACTGCACTTCGATGATTTCCAGCGGGATCTTGCCCGGGTTGCGCAGGCGGTGGACCGACGCGATCGGGATGTAGGTCGACTGGTTTTCGCAGAGCAGGAACACGTTCTCGTCGCAGGTCACTTCGGCGGTGCCGCTGACCACGATCCAGTGTTCGGCGCGGTGGTGGTGCATCTGCAGCGACAGGCACGCGCCCGGCTTGACCGAGATGTGCTTGACCTGGAAACGACCGCCCATGTCCACCGAGTCATAGGAACCCCACGGACGATAGACCTCGCAGTGGTTCTGGGTTTCGGTGCGGCCCTGTGCGTTGAGGGTGTTGACCATCTGCTTGACGCCTTGGACCTTGTCCTTGTGGGCGATCATCATGGCGTCCTTGGTTTCGACCACCACGATGTTGTCCAGGCCGATCACCGACACCAGCTTGCCGTTGCCGTGGATCATGCAGTTGCGGCTGTCCTGGACGACCACGTCGCCCTTGGTGACGTTGCCGTTGGCGTCCTTGGCATTGACTTCCCACAGCGACGACCAGCAGCCGACATCGCTCCAACCGGCCGACAGTGGGACCACACAGGCGCGCTGGGTCTTTTCCATCACCGCGTAGTCGATGGAGTTGTCCGGGCAGCAGGCGAAGGTGGCTTCGTCGAGGGTAATGGTGTCGGCCGTCTGCTCACTGCGCTCCAGGGTCAGCAGGCAGGTGTCGTAGATGTCCGGATCGTGCTTTTTCAGCTCTTCGAGGAAGCGGCTGGCGCGGAACAGGAACATGCCGCTGTTCCAGAAGTAACCGCCGGCCTCGACGAACTCGGTGGCACGCTTGACGTCGGGTTTTTCGACGAAGTGCGAGACGCGGCTCACGCCTTCGGGCAGCAGCGCATCGTTGGTCGACTTGATGTAGCCATAGCCGGTTTCCGGTTTGGTGGCCGGTACGCCGAACAGCACCATCTCGCCACGCTCGGCGGCCACGGTGGCTAGGGCCAGGGCGCGTTGCAGGGCTTTCTGGTCTTCCAGCACGTGGTCGGCCGGCAGCACCAGCATCAACTCGTCGCGGCCTTCGTTGACCAGCATCATGGCCGTCAGCGCCACGGCCGGTGCGGTGTTGCGCCCGAACGGTTCCATCAGGATGCGCTGGGCTTCGAGCTTACGGTTGGCCAACTGTTCGTTGACGATGAAACGGTGGTCTTTGTTGCAGACCACGATCGGCGTGTCCATGCCTTCGAACACCAGGCGCTCGAGGGTCTGCTGGAACAGGGTGTGTTCACCGGTCAGGGCCAGGAACTGTTTAGGGAATTGCTTGCGCGAAAGCGGCCAAAGACGTGAGCCACTACCACCTGACAAGATCACCGGAATCATGTTTGTTACTCCTTGAAGCGAAATGGTTGTTAGAGCTACTGCGTTCTGTCGTTTCACTCTCTTGTTGTTGTTCCGTACCCGAATGACAGCTGTGTCCAGTGTGGGAGCGAGCTTGCTCGCGATGGCGGTGTATCAATCGACATCCATGTTGAATGTCAGATAGCTATCGCGAGCAAGCTCGCTCCCACAGGGCACAGCGTCAGTCAGGAAATCTCATCAGCGGGTCGACACCGGGCGTTTCACCCACACTGGCGACAGGCTGCTGCCCGAACCGGTGACGTACAGCACGGCGGCTTCGCCGCGCTCCAGGGCCACAGGCTTGAGGTCGCCGACTTTCTTGTCGCCTTCGAACAGGGCCAGGGACACTTTCACCGGGTTGATCTCGCGTTCGCCACGGCCCTTGGCAGCCACGTTCGGCACCACTTCGGTCTTGCCGTCGGCGGTCTTGAGGGTCAGTGCCTTGTCGCTGAGGTTCTGTACGCGGACCAGGGACTTCTGCTTGTTCTTGAATGGCGGTTCTTCGATCAGTTGCGGCTGGCCAGTGGCGTTGTTGACCAGGGTGTAATAGTGATCGGAGGCCAGTTTCACCGGCACGGTCTGGCTGCCGACCTTGGCGCTGTAGTCGCCACCGGGCATGAAGCTGAAGTCGCTGCTGGCCAGGGGGGCTACATCGCTGATGTTGGTGCTGCCGACGGTGGCGCTGACTTCGGCGTTGGCGGCGTTATAGACCCGCACGAAGCTCGAGCCTTTTGGCGCGACCGGGCCGTACAGGGCCGAGTCACCGGCAAAGGCGGACAACGAGAGGGCGCTCATGCTGGCGACGAGGGCAACGGCCTTGAAGGAGCGAGCAGCGAGACGGCGAGGAGTAGTGTTGAAAGTCATGGTGGACCTCTCTTTCAGTTTTGCGCCCGGTCGGGCGTCTCGGATGGGGTGTTGGCGGCTACGTTCTGTTGGCGAGCGCCGGCTTGCTTGAGCTCTGCGACCCACTGTGGGTCGGCGTCGCCGATTTCGTTGTTTACAGGCAGGTAACGTTCAGGGAACTCCCAGATCAGCACCTGTGGCGGGCTGTTCTTGAAGGCATCGCTCTTGAGATAACTGAGCATTGGCAGAATCGGGCCGTGGCCGTCTTCGGCGTAGTTCACGACATCGCTGTGCAGGGCTTGCTTGAGTGCACCGACGAAGTTCCAGTTTGGGTTGGCGCTGTAGCTGGTGCCGATCAGGGCCACGGGCACCTGGGCATCGGCGAACAGCGCGTCGTCGCCGGCCGGCTGGTCGTCGGCTTCGCGGGTGTTGCGCTTGACCAGCGGCTCCTGGGCTGGCATCAGGTTTTCGAACAGCGGGTCCAGCGGCAGGAACTGGCGCAGGTCGCCCTTGTGGGTGATTTTTTCTGCAGGCTCGGTGACGAAGCGCTGCGGCTCGCCGTTGAGCGGCGTGCGCTCGGCAATGGCCTTGGCCAGGTTCTCGGCAGCGACCTGGGCGCCTTCCGGGGTCCAGTGGGTGTCGGTGCGCAGGAACACTTGCTGGCCGTTTTGCTTGGCCTGTTGCAGCGGGCCGAGCAGGTCAGGCGCAAGGATATTGTCCGCCGCGACGCGAGCATGGAAATCCTGGTAGAGGTTGGCGTGGATGCTCGAAGGCTTCACTTCGCCCAGGTGCTCGGGGTACAGCCGCGCCTTGGCCGGCACGATCGCCATGACCAGGGTGATGCCTTGTTCCTTGAGCTTCTGGCGCACGCCTTCGACCAGTGCATAGTTGCCTTGCAGGTTCAGCTCTTCGTTGACGATCGGGTTGAACTCTTCGTCGCTGTACAGCCACTGGTCGCGGCCCAGGACCACGCCTTTGCGGCCTTCGTTGAACAGCTTGTAGTCCAGCGCGGCCCAGATGTTGGTGCCCAGGCGCTTGATCGGGAACTCTTCGTCGTAGTGCGTTTCCACGGCCTTGGCCCAGCGCCCGTTGAGCACAGTCGCGTCGGGGTTGGTGCTGAAGCCGAAGAAGCTGCGCATCGACCAAATACCCAGGGCTGTCAGGATCAGCATGAACAGCACGACGTAGAAGATGCGTAATGAGCGGGTCATATTCAGATCCCTCAGAACTGGAAGTAAAGGAACGGCGAGAAGCTTTGCGCCGAGAGTTTGAGAATCGAAGCGATGAACAGCAGCAGCACGAGGGCGCGCATCACGTAGCGCGACCAGTCCACGGTCCAGTAGGCCGGTTGCACCTGGGCTTCGACACCCACGGTGTAGCCCGGTTCATGGATCGCCGCCGGGTTGTCACCCGGTACCGCCTTGATCATCCCCGGCTGCGCGGTGGCCGGGCCGTTGGCCTCGGTGTTGACCTCAGGCTTGGCCTTGACCGGCGGACGGTTGGTGTAGAAGTCCCGCAGGCCGAAGAAGGCGAGGGTCACGTAGGCCACCACCAGCGTGGCGATCTGCAGGCCGGTGAGGTTGGCGCGAGTCAGTTCCGACAGCGACCAGTCGCCGAAGCTGAACATGGCGCCGTACATGCGACCGGCCACGTGCAGGTTCTCGGCCCGGAAGATTACCCAGCCCATCACCACCAGCAGGAAAGTCAGCGCCCAGCGGATCGGGTTGATGCTGCGTGGCGTGGTGTTGATGCCCACCGCTTTTTCGATGGCCAGCCACATGCCGTGCCAGGCACCCCAGATCACGTAGGTGATGTTCGCGCCGTGCCACAGACCACCGAGGAGCATGGTCAGGAACAGGTTGCGATAGGTCATCAGCGTGCCTTTGCGGTTACCGCCCAGGGTGATGTAGAGGTAGTCACGCAGCCAGGTCGACAGGCTGATGTGCCAGCGGCGCCAGAACTCGGTGATCGACTGGCTGATGTAGGGCTGCTTGAAGTTTTCCATGAAACGGAAACCCATCATCAGGCCCAGGCCGATGGCCATGTCGCTGTAGCCGGAGAAGTCGAAGTACAGCTGCGCGGTGTAGGCCAGGGCGCCGAGCCAGGCATCGCCCGTGGTCGGGTTCTGCAAGGCGAAGCAATGGTCGGCCACCACCGCCAGGGTGTCGGCGATGAACACTTTCTTGATGAAGCCCTGCATGAAGCGCGTGCAGCCTTCGGAGAACTTGTCCAGCGTGTGAGTGCGGTTGTTGAACTGGTCGGCCAGGTCGCGGAAACGCAACACGGGGCCGGCGATCAGGTGCGGGAAAATCGCCACGAACGCTGCGAAGTCGATCAGGTTGCGGGTCGCCGGCGTGTCACCGCGATAGACGTCGATGATGTAGCTGATGGACTCGAAGATGTAGAACGAGATCCCGATCGGCAACAACACGTGGGTCAGGATGAACGGGTTGAGACCGAAGCCGGTGATGATGGCGTTGAGGCTGTCCACGCCGAAGTTGGCGTATTTGAAATAGCCCAGGATGGCCAAGTCCACGCCCACGCCGAGCAACAGCCAGCGCTGGGCCGGTTTGGTGCGCACACCGGCGGCGCCGACTTTCAGGCCGATCCAGTAGTTCCACAGGGTCACGCCGGCGAACAGGGCGAGGAAGTCCACACGCCACCAGGCATAGAACACGTAGCTGGCGATCAGCAGCAGCAGGTTGCGATAGCGTTGCCCGCTCAAGTAGTACAAGCCGAGAAAGATCGGCAAGAACAGGAACAGGAACACGTTGGATGAAAATACCATCCCGATCTCTCCATGTTGAATCAACAGTCAAGGGCCAGAGCCCCCCCAAACCCCCCCATGAAAACCGGGAGGTTGATTACATTCGAAACAGACCACATTCCCTGTGGG
>NZ_JACNDD010000230.1:0-6794 GCF_017351395.1 Pseudomonas sp. FW305-28 | reverse complement strand
GGTGGTGCCCTGGGGCGCCTCGTAGGTTTTGCTGGCCAGGGCTTCCAGGCCGGGGGCCGGCAGGGCGCGGCGGTCGAGCTTGCCGTTGGCGGTCAGGGGCAGGGCATCGAGGTGCACGAAGGCACTGGGCACCATGTATTCGGGCAGGTGCTTGAGCAGGGTGCTGCGCAGTTGTTCGGCCGGGATCGGCTCGCCGCAGACATAGGCGACCAGGCGCTTGCTTTCCGACTGCCCGGGGTGGTCTTCCCGGGCAATGACCACCACTTCACGAACACCCGGGCACAACGCCAGGGCCGCTTCGACTTCACCGATTTCGATGCGCAAACCTCGGATCTTCACTTGGAAGTCGTTGCGGCCCAAGTACTCCAGGGCGCCGTTGGCGAGCCAGCGGCCGAGGTCGCCGGTCTTGTACAGGCGCGCGTTCGGCTCGGTGCTGAACGGGTCGGCGATAAAGCGCTCGGCGCTCAATTGCGGTTGGTTTAGGTAACCCCGGGCCACGCCGATACCACCAATGTGGATTTCCCCGGCGACACCCAACGGTTGTGGTGCGCCACGGCCATCGAGCACGTACATCTGGATATTGGCGATCGGCCGGCCGATGGGCACGCTTTCGCCAGGATCACTGGCGCGGCACTGCCAGGCCGTCACGTCGATGGCCGCTTCGGTCGGGCCATAGAGGTTATGCAGCTCGATCTCTGGCAACTGCCGTTCGAAACGCCGTTGCAGGCTGCGGGGCAGGGCTTCGCCGCTGCACAACACGCGTCGCAGGTCAGGGAAGGCCTGCCTGTCATGGTGTTCGAGGAACAAGTCGAGCATCGACGGCACGAAGTGCAACATCGTGACGCTGGCCTGGCGCATCAGCCGGGCCAGGTAGTCCGGTTCCTGATGGCCGCCCGGGCGCGCCATGACCAGTTCGGCCCCGGCCAGCAGTGGCAGGAAGAATTCCCAGACCGACACGTCGAAACCGAACGGGGTCTTTTGCAGCACGCGGTCGGTGGCATCGACGCCGTATTCATCCCTGGCCCACAGCAGACGGTTGACCACGCCGAGGTGTTCATTCATCACCCCTTTTGGGGTGCCGGTGGAGCCGGAGGTGTAGAGCACATAGGCCAGGTGAGTGGGGCGCAGGCCAAGGACTTGCGGGTCCGGGTTGTGTTCGGGTTGAGCGGCCAGTTGTGCATGATCATCGAGGGCCAGCAGCGGCGCACTCGAGGCTGGTAGCAGGCCTTGCAACGCCTGGCTGGTCAGTACGGCCCGCGGGCTGCTGTCGTCGAGCATGAATGCCTGGCGTGCATTCGGTAGGTCCGGGTCGATGGGCACGTAGGCCGCCCCGGCCTTGAGAATCCCCAGCAGGGCGACGACCATTTCCGGTCCCCGCCTCAGGCTCACGGCCACTCGGTCATCGGGTTTCACACCCAGCTCGATCAGGCGATGGGCCAACCGATTGGCCTGGCGGTTGAGTTGTTCATAACTGAGCAACGGCCCGGTATCGCCGCGCACGGCACAGGCGTGCGGACGCTGCCGGGCTTGCTGTTCGAACAATTGGTGGACCAACACATCCTGCGGATAGTCGTGGGCCGTGGCGTTGAATTCGACTTGCACGCGTTGCCGCTCGGCGTGGCTCATGAGCGGGTACTGCCCCACGGGCGTTGCATGCTGCTCCAGCACGGCCTCGAGCATCGAGACGATGCGTTGTTGCAGGTGCCGGGCCTCTTCCAGGCTGAAGTAGGCGGTGTTGAAGTTGAAATCCAGGTGGACGTCTTCGAACGGATGATAGTCGCGCACGAAAATCGCCATGGGTGTCTGCTCGTAGCCGTTGTCCATGGTGATGACCGTGGACGAGGTGCCGCCGAACTGATCGTCGCCGTCCAGGCTTTCGAACGACAGTGACACGTCGAACAGCTGGCGACGCCCGGTCTGTGCCAGGCGCAGGGTGCGGTTGAGCTCGGCGATGGGGAAGCGCTGATGGCGGTAGCAGCGGCGCAGTTGCCCGCCGGCAGTGTGCATCAAGTCCAGCAGCGAGGCGTCGAAGTCGACGGGCAGGCGGATCGGACTGACCGAGGAAAACATGCCTGCGGTTTCTTTCGCCCGGGCAGTGGTGCGGTTATGCACCGGCATGCCGATGACGATTTCATCGACGCCCACGGTGCGGCAGAAATAGGTGGCGACCACGCTGATCAGCACATGGGCGACCGACAGGCTGCGTTCGCTGGAAAATTGCGTCAACGCGTTGTACAGCGCCCGGGGCAGCATCGCCTGGACCTGGGCGCTGGGGGCCAGCTCATTGGCCTGGCCTGTCTTGAAATCGGCCCGACGCTGCAGCAGCGACGGCGGCATCTGTGCGTAGGTTTCCTGCCAGAACTGGCGGTCGCGCTCATAGCGGGACGAGGCCAGGTAAGCCCGGTCATCTTCCAGGAACGACAGGTAGGAATGCCCTTGGGCGACTTCGTCGTTGCCGGCCAGCAGCGCATTGTAGGCCGTCCCCACGGCATGGCCGATCAGGGCCACGCCAATGCCGTCGGTGACCAGGTGGTGGTAGCGGGCGAGCCAGTAATGGCGGTTCGGGCCGCAGCGGACCATGCGTGCCTCCCAGAGCCGGCCCGTCAATGATTCAAAGGGCTGGCGAAAGGCATTGCGCAGATAGTCCATGGCCAGGCCGGCCTCGGCGTCGGCCTCGGAGAACTCCACTACCTCCATGTTCACCTTGACCTCGGGCAGCACGCGCTGGCGGCCGGTGCCGCCTTCATGACTGAAGCTCAGGCGCAGGGTGTCGTGCCGGTTGGCGACCAGCTCGATGGCTTTCTCGAACAATGCAATGTCGATCTGGCCCTTGATCTCCAGGGACATGCCGATGTTGTAGTAGGGCAGGTCCGGGTGTGCGAGCTGATCCAGCCAGATGCCCTGCTGGACGGACGCCAACTCGTGGGACGCGGAGTCTTGGGTAGGCAACATATCGGTCGACGAATCCATTTCGGAGCACCTGCTTGCAGAATCGATTGAGGTTTTTCTCCGTTCGAATGGCAGTGGTGAAGGCCTGGACGACTGCCAGTCGGCGGAATCAATAGCCGTGGAGAAGGACATCGGGGGCGGCGCAAGGCGCTGGGGGCGACGGGGCGGCGAGGGCTGCGTTGCGAGCCGTCGAGGGTCCCGTCCTGCCGTTCGGCTGCGCCTGATATCCCTTCACAAAGTGAGAAAAAATTAGAGCATCCGCCTTGGGATGTCTGTCATGGGAAGCAGGGACAACGGCGCGGAACGTGGCTTTGCGGCGCTTGGGCGTGGTCGCGCGAGTCTGTTATACCAGCGGCCCTGAGTGTGCTTGCGAGGGTCGAACATGCCATTAACCGCCGAATCGGACCGCCCAGCGACGAAGTTCTGGAGCTTGTCCCGCTTTCCCAATCACCCACAGGCAGGCGCGGTCGACGTGATCGATGCGCTGGCGATTTCCAAAGAGGAATTCACCCGCCGCTACGTCAACCGCAACCGTCCCTGCCTGGTCAAGAATGCAGTACGGCATTGGCCGGCTTTCCAGAAATGGCAACGCCTGGACTACCTCAAGGCGCACTCGCGCAACAGTGCGGTGGTGGTGCGCTCGCAGATCGTTTCCGAGGTCATCGGTTGGTCCAACCCGAAGGTCAAGGCCGAGCTGACCGAGTATGCCAACACGGTGTATCGGGAAATGCCGTTCCACCAGTTTCTCGACGACCTGAACGTGGGTGATTCGCCGTTGGTGGCCGACAGCTGCCGGTTCTCCGAAGGCTCGGCCATCGAGCCGATGAAGGAGGATGTCGGTGGGTTGCCTTTCATGCCGCAGTTGGGCAAGTCCCGGCACTACCCGCCCCATCGCAGTTTCCTGTACCGCAACTCCTATACCGATTGGCACTTCCATGTCGTCGACGAAACGTTCATGGCCCAGGTCGTCGGTGCCAAGGAAGTGTTGCTGTTACCGCCGGACGAAGCCAGTTGGCGGGCCTTGCGCCCGGTGATCGAGGAGGCGGGCTACCTGTACGACATCGACACCGGGCGTTTCCCTGGCACTCGAGCGTTGCGGGCGCTGCGTACGGTGGTGGAGCCGGGGGATGCGCTGTACATCCCGGTCTACTGGTGGCACGCCGTGCAATCGATGGACGATGAATTCGGTGCGACCGTCGCGGCGACATTCCCAACGCCCTTGCACGTCAGCGGCAACATCAGCTCGCCCATCGCCAGGCGGGTGTTGCGGACCTATCTGTTTTCCCGTTTTGCGCCGTTGATATTGGGCGCGGTGCTTTACTCCCTGGCCTATCGGCTGCTGGACAAGTTGATCGGTGTGGTCACGCCTCGCGATGTGCGCCCATGAGCGTGGGGAGCGGCCGCCGGGGTTTTGACCTGGGGCGCGGTTTCTATTTCCTCTGGTGCGGCGAGTCGCTGGCGGTGGTGGGCACGGCGCTGATGGAATTCGCCCTGGGGGTCTGGGTGTACAACCATACCGGTTCGGCGGTGGCCTTCGCCAACGTGGTACTGGCGGCGACATTGCCGGCGGTGTTGTTCTTGCCCTTGGCGGGTGGGCTGGCCGACCGGATCAGCCACCGGGTAATCATTGTCTGTTGCGATGTGACCCTGGCGGTGCTGCTCCTTGGGGTCATGGCGCTGCTCTGGTTCGAACGCCTGGAGCCGTTGCACCTGTACATTTTCAATTGCCTGGCGTCGATTGTCGGTGCCTTTCGCAAACCGGCCTATCAGGCTGCTGTCAGTACGATTGTCGCCCCTGACAAGTTCACCCGGGCCTCGGGGTTGATCAGTATCAGCAAGAACGCGTCGGCCCTGGTGGCACCGTTGTTGGCAGGGGCGATCATGGCCAGTGCCGGGTTGGTGACGATCCTGGCGGTGGACCTGATGACCTTCTGCTCCGGCACCTTGCTGGTGATCAAGGCGTTCTCCCATGTGCGAGGGGCGCCGGGTCGTCAGGACGGCGGGCCCAAAGGCACGGTGTTTGGCGGGGCGCTGGGGAATGTCGCCGCGGCGCTGAAGTTCTTTGTCGCCGAGCGGCTGATGGCCGGGTTGCTGGTCTACACCATGATGCGCACGGCGCTGTTGTCACTGGCCACCTTGATGATGACGCCATTGCTGCTGTCGACCCTGGGCAGCCAGGCCTTGGGCATGGCCTACACCTGGGCGGCCCTGGGCGGGCTGGCGGGCGCGGGGTTGCTGATCTCGATGGGCAATCCACGCCGGTTGATGGCGCTGGTGGCGGTGGCCGATCTGTTGTTGGCGGCCTGCGTCGTTGCCTTGGGGCTGGTCTCGCAGACCTTCGCCTACTGCGCACTGGCCTTTGTCGCGATCACCATGGCGAGCATCGCCGATGCCAGCGTGAACTCGCTGTGGATGCGCAGGATCCCCGCCGGCAGCCGTGCCAGTGTGTTTGCGTTGATCAGCATGTTGACCATCGCCACCACCAGCCTGGCGGTGATCGTCGGCGGTTTCCTGGTGGACCACTGGTTCCAGCCAGCGCTGATACCCGGCGGTCTTTATGCCGACTCGATCGGACGCTGGCTGGGCGTGGGGCCGGGGCGTGGCGTGGGGTTGTTGTTCGTGGTGGCCGGTGGGTTGTTCGCGTTCCTGCCATTGAGCGTCTTGCTGTATGGACCGATGCGTCGACTGGACGAGACCCCGGCGCCGGTGGCGGGGGCGCGGATGATCGAAACACCCCAGGTCGAGCCCCTGTAATGCCGGTCGGCCCCGGTGTACCTGATTCCCGTGACAGACAGGCCAAGCCCGGTGGGTCAACCTTGGCAGGCTCTCCTGCCGCGCCCCTTTCACCCGGCGGACAGGACTATCTGGCATCGCCAGCGGAATCGACAACCTCAATAAAAGGAGTACCTATGCGCCCGTCGTTTTATGATCCCAGCCGTTTTCCGCAACTGAAGAACCTGGCCGACAATTGGGAAGTGATCCGCGAGGAGTTTCTGGCCCTCGATGCGCCAACCCTGACGATCAACCGCGTGGGCAAGCAGATTGCCGAGATCGTCGAGGAGATCGACGCTCACATGGCGGCTGGGGGAGAGTATGGCTGGCTCTGGGGATGGGGTGACGACATGGATATCATGCCGGAGTGGACCCAATACGGCCTGGTGGCCTACGACACCCCGATCCCCTACGCCCGCGACGCCATGCCCGGGACCATCGAGCTGCTGAGCAAGATTCCCGGCATCAAGCTTTGCGCCCTATTGCGCATGGAACCCAACGTGTTCCTTGGTACGCATTCTCATACCGGCACTTGGGAAGAAGGTCTGCTGCACATGCAATTGACCATCGACGCGCCTACCACACAGAACTATGCCTACCTTAATGTCAACGGCAGCTTCAACCAGAGCACCAACGGTAACCTGGTGATTTTCGATGGCTCCCTGGACCACTTTGCAGTCAATGCGTCCAGGGCTCACCGTACTGTGCTGTACCTTGAGTTTCATCGTGAGAAGCACATGGTGGCTTGATGTGGAACCCTGTCACCGGAAAGATTGTGGACGGACGCTGAATCTGTGGGTCCCCAAGACCCCATGTGGGTGGACGCTGAATCTGTGGGTCCCCAAGACCCCATGTGGGTGGATGCTGAATCTGTGGGTACCGAAGAACCCATGTGGGAGCCGAGCTTGCTCGCGATGAGGGCGGTACATTCAATCCCGATGCAAGCTGACCCACTGCTATCGCGAGCAAGCTCAGCTCCCACAATGGATTGTGGGCAGATGCTGAATCTGTGGGGCCCCAAGACCCCATGTGGGTGGATGCTGAATCTGTGGGTACCGAAGAACCCAGGTGGG
>NZ_JACNDD010000023.1:0-54486 GCF_017351395.1 Pseudomonas sp. FW305-28 | reverse complement strand
CTCGCGATCGGGGCGACTCGGTCTTCCTAGACCTGCCCCTGAGCCCCTTCAAACCAGGCCAGTTTCTCGCGTAACTGCACCACTTCCCCCACGATCACCAGCGTCGGCGCATGCACCTCATGCTCAGCCACCAGCCGTGGCAAGTCGGCCAAAGTGCCGGTAAAGACCCGTTGGTTCGACGTCGTGCCCTGCTGGATCAACGCCGCTGGCGTATCCGCCGCGCGACCGTGCTTGATCAGCTCGTTGCAGATCATCGGCAGGCCGACCAAACCCATGTAGAACACCAGCGTCTGCGCCGGCGACACCAGGTCGGCCCACGGCAAGTCGCTGGTGCCGTCCTTGAGATGGCCGGTGATGAAACGCACCGATTGGGCGTAGTCGCGATGGGTCAGCGGGATCCCGGCGTAGGCCGCGCAACCACTGGCGGCGGTGATGCCCGGGACGACCTGGAACGGAATGCCATGGGCCGCCAGCTCTTCGATCTCCTCGCCACCACGGCCGAAAATGAACGGATCGCCGCCCTTCAACCGCACCACGCGCTTGCCCTGGCGAGCCAGGTCGACCAATTGCTGGTTGATCTGGTCCTGGGGTACGGCGTGGTCGGCGCGGCGCTTGCCAACGTAGATGCGTTCGGCGTCGCGTCGGCACAATTCCAGAATCGCCGGCGCCACCAGGCGGTCGTACAGCACCACGTCCGCCTGCTGCATCAAGCGCAAGGCGCGGAAGGTCAGCAGGTCCGGATCTCCCGGCCCGGCCCCCACCAGATAAACCTCGCCCGGCGCGCTCGGCGCCTGGCCGTCGATCTTTTCCCGCAGCAAGCGCTCGGCTTCGCCGCCCTGCCCGGCCAGTTGGCGGTCGGCGATAGGGCCTTGGAACACTTCCTCCCAGAACGCCCGGCGCTGCTGGACATCGGGAAACAGTTGCTTGACCTGATTGCGAAAACGCGCCGCCAGCCCGGCCAACTGCCCATAGGTCGAGGGAATCCAGGTTTCCAGCTTGGCCCGGATCAGCCGCGCCAGCACCGGCGCGTCGCCGCCACTGGACACTGCGATCACCAAGGGCGAGCGGTCGACGATCGCCGGGAAGATCACGCTGCACAGGGCCGGCGCGTCCACCACGTTGACCGGCACGCAACGCTTATGGGCGTCGGCCGAGACCTGGGCATTGAGCGGTTCGTCGTCGGTGGCGGCAATGATCAGCCCGCAACCGTCCAGATCCGCCTCAAGGTAACCGCGCTGGATACACTCGCCGCCGCTGCCACTGACCAGTTCCCGCAACTGCGGTTCGATGTCGGGTGCGACCACCCGCAGCAACGCGCCGGCATCGGCCAGTAGGCGGGACTTGCGCAAGGCAATTTCCCCGCCGCCGACCACCAGCACGCGGCTGCCGCGCAGGTTGTGGAACAGTGGCAAATAGTCCATTTAGCCGATGACCTCGATGCCGCCCATGTAGGGTTTCAACACCTCGGGCACACGGATCGAACCGTCGGCCTGCTGGTAGTTCTCCAGCACTGCCACCAGGGTACGCCCCACCGCCAGGCCAGAGCCATTGAGGGTGTGGACCAGTTCCGGCTTGCCGGTTTCCGGGTTGCGGAAACGCGCCTGCATGCGGCGGGCCTGGAAGTCGCCGCAGTTGGAGCACGACGAAATCTCGCGGTACTTGTCCTGGCTCGGAATCCAGACTTCCAGGTCGTAGGTCTTGACCGCGCTGAAGCCCATGTCGCCGGTGCACAGCGCCAGGGTGCGATACGGCAGTTCCAGCAGTTGCAGGACCTTCTCGGCGTTGGCGGTCAGGCTTTCCAGCGCCTCCATGGATTTCGACGGCTCGACAATCTGAACCATCTCGACCTTGTCGAACTGGTGCTGGCGGATCATGCCGCGGGTATCACGGCCCGACGCCCCGGCTTCACTGCGGAAGCACGGCGTGTGGGCGACGAACTTGATCGGCAGTTGCTTGGCGTCGACGATCTCGCCGGCCACGATGTTGGTCAGCGACACTTCGGCGGTCGGGATCAGGTACAGGTCGGCCTCGCCGTCGCGGCTGATCTTGAACAGGTCTTCCTCGAACTTCGGCAACTGACCGGTGCCCTGCAGCGCCGGGGCCTGGACCAGGTACGGGGTGTAGGCTTCTTCGTAGCCGTGTTCGGTGACATGCAGGTTGATCATGAACTGCGCCAGGGCCCGATGCAGGCGCGCGATCGGCCCGCGCAGCAGGGCGAAACGGGCGCCCGACAGCTTGGCGGCGGTTTCGAAGTCGAGCCAGCCGAATTTCTCGCCCAGGGCCACGTGGTCCTGCACCGGGAAATCGAAGGTTGTCGGCGTGCCCCAGCGGCGCACTTCGACGTTGCCGTCTTCGTCTTCACCAACCGGTACCGATTCGTGAGGCAGGTTCGGGATGCCCAGCAGGATCGAATCCAACTCGGTCTGGATCGCGTCCAGCTCGACCTTGCCCGCGCTCAATTCGCCCGCCATGCGCTCGACATCGGCCATCAGCGGTGCGATGTCTTCGCCACGCTGCTTGGCCTGGCCGATGGACTTGGAGCGCGCGTTACGTTCAGCCTGCAGGGCTTCGGTGCGGGTCTGGACGGTCTTGCGCTGTTCTTCCAGCGCTTCGATGCGCGCGACATCCAGGGCAAAGCCACGGGAAGCCAGGCGGTCCGCTACGTCCTGGAGGTTGCTACGTAACAGTTTGGAATCGAGCATGTCGGTCTCTCGTTATCAAAGTTTGGTCAAGGACAGGCCGGCCCAGGTGGCGAGCAGCCCGCCGAATACGCTGATGGCTGCATAGCCCAGGGCCAGCGGCACCTGCCCGCTTTCCAGCAGGCGCACCGTATCCAGTGAAAAGGATGAAAAAGTCGTCAGGCCGCCGAGAAAGCCAACCATCAACCCGGCCCGCACCTCGATGGGCACTTCCGGGCGAATCAAAAACAGACCGTATAGAACGCCGATCAGCAGACAGCCCACGATATTAACGGCCAGCGTCGCGGTATAGAAGTGCCGGGGCCAATTTGCGTTGATCCAGTTGCCCGTGGCGAAACGCAACAACGTGCCGACGATGCCGCCAGCGGAAACGGCAAGTATCAGGGGGATCAAGGTTTTCTCCGCTGCCGTGGACTCAGGCGATCCAGTTGTGCCAGGTGGTTGAGCTTCTCGCCGATCTTCAGTTCAAGGCCCCGCGGTACTGGCTGGTAGAAGCGCTGGGGTTCGAGTTCATCGGGGAAATAATCTTCGCCGGCGGCATAGGCGTCCGGCTCGTCATGGGCATAACGGTATTCTTCGCCATAGCCCAGTTGCTTCATGAGCTTGGTCGGCGCGTTGCGCAGGTGCAGCGGCACTTCGAGGGAGCCGTGTTCGGTAGCGCTGCGCATCGCCGCCTTGAAGCCCATGTACACCGCGTTGCTCTTCGGCGCACAGGCCAGGTACGTGATGGCCTGGGCCACGGCGAGCTCACCTTCCGGGCTGCCGAGGCGCTCCTGCACGTCCCACGCCGCCAGGCACAGGCTCAGGGCCCGGGGGTCGGCATTGCCGATGTCTTCGCTGGCCATGCGCACGACGCGCCGCGCCAGGTACAGCGGATCGCAACCGCCGTCGATCATGCGCGCAAACCAGTACAAGGCCGCGTCGGGGTTGGAACCACGGATGGATTTGTGCAGCGCCGAAATCTGGTCGTAGAACGCCTCGCCGCCCTTGTCGAAGCGGCGCCGGGTATCGCCCAGCAGGCTTTGCAGCAGCTCGACGCCAATCTCGCTGTCGTCTTCGGCCAGGTCCGAGGCGTTTTCCAGCAGGTTGAGCAAGCGCCGGCCATCGCCATCGGCGGCTGAAAACAGGATCTGGAAACCTTCATCGCTGAGGCTCAAATGCCGCTTGCCCAGGCCGCGCTCCTCGGTCAGCGCCCGATGCACCAGCTTGCGCATCGCCGTCTCGTCGAGGCTTTTGAGCACATAGACCCGCGCCCGCGAGAGCAAGGCGTTGTTGAGTTCGAACGAAGGGTTTTCGGTGGTGGCACCGATGAAGATCAGCGTGCCGTCTTCGACGTAGGGCAGGAATGCGTCCTGCTGGGACTTGTTGAACCGGTGCACTTCGTCGACGAACAGGATCGTGCGCTTGCCGTACTGCCCAGCCTGCTGCTTGGCCACTTCCACCGCCTGGCGGATTTCCTTGACCCCGGCCAGCACCGCCGACACCGTTTCGAAGTGAGCGTCCGAGACTTCCGCCAGCAGCCGCGCCAGGGTGGTCTTGCCCACGCCCGGCGGGCCCCAGAAGATCATCGAGTGCAGGGCGCCCTGCTCCAGGGCCTCGCGCAGAGGCTTGCCGCGGGCGAGCACATGCTCCTGGCCGACGTACTCATCCAGGTTGGTCGCGCGCAAGCGGGCGGCCAATGGCTGGGCAATCGGGGCGCTTCGAAACAGGTCCATGATTACTACAAAACCTCCGCTGGGTCCTGTTGCCATTCCTCTCTGCCGGAGCAGATCCATGGGAGCCAATCTGTGGGAGCAAGGCTTGCCCGCGATACAAACACCTCGGTGCATCTGGTGGACCGAGACGATGCAATCGCGGGCAAGCCTTGCTCCCACAGACCTTTTCCCACAGGCCATTTCCAACAGGGGGCCAGTGTTTATTCCTGGATTACATCGGCACCCTTGGGGATGTCGAACTTGAACTTGGACGCGGCGATCGGCTCGTTGGCCTTGACCCCGGTGAACAGGATATTGGTGCGCTGGCCGACACTGTCGATCAACTGCATGTCGTTGACCAGGCCGTTGCGGAACGACAGGCGCAGGCTGTCGAACAGGCTGTCCTTGGTCTTGGGCTTGAGGGTGAAGTCGATCACGCCACCGGCCTCCTTGGAGGTGATCTCGAAGCTCTGGCTGATCTCGGAGATGTCACCGGACAGCAACAACGCCGGCGTCTGGGTCAGGCGCTGGTCGAGGGTCTTGATGGTCACCTGTTCCAGGTCCGGGTCCCACAGGGAGACTTTCTTGCCATCGGACACCATCAGTTGTTCGGCTGGTGCATCCGTGTGCCAGTAGAACAGGCCCGGGCGCTGCAGGGCCATGTCGCCGGCGGTTTCCTGCAATTGGGTGCCACTGCCATCGAGGGTCAACTGGGAAAAACGTGCGGTCAGGGTCTGGGAGCCCCCCAGCAATTGGGTCAGGCGAGCCACGTCCTTTTCGCCGGCGTGGGCCGACAAGGTAGACAAGGCCAGTACGGGCAACAGCAACATGCGAATCAGGCGCATGGGAGTCCTCATGAAGTCGTGGGGGTTCGAGCGGCGCTTCGGCAGGCCGCCCGGGTCATTAGTCGCGCATCGGGCCCGGCGCCAGTACTTCGCGCGAGCCGTTGGTGTTCATGGCCGTCACCACCCCGGCCATTTCCATGGCTTCGATCATGCGGGCGGCGCGGTTGTAGCCAATCTTCAGCTTGCGCTGGACGGCGGAAATCGAGGCCCGGCGGCTCTCCAGGACAAACTGCACCGCTTCGTCGTAGAGCGCATCGGTTTCAGCGTCGTCGTCACCGCCGCCACTGCTGCCCTCGAAACCGCTGCCGGCCTCTTCGACACCGTTGAGGATGTCGTCGTTGTATTCAGGCGCGCCACGCAACTTCCAGGCTTCCACCACGCGGTGCACTTCGTCATCGGAAACGAACGCACCGTGCACACGAATCGGCAGGCTGGTGCCCGGCGGCATGTAGAGCATGTCACCATGCCCCAGCAACTGCTCGGCGCCACCCTGGTCGATGATGGTCCGCGAGTCGATCTTGCTCGATACCTGGAACGCCATGCGGGTCGGGATGTTGGCCTTGATCAGGCCGGTGATCACGTCCACCGACGGCCGTTGTGTGGCGAGGATCAGGTGGATACCGGCCGCACGGGCCTTCTGGGCGATACGGGCGATCAGTTCTTCGACCTTCTTGCCGACGATCATCATCATGTCGGCGAATTCGTCCACCACCACCACGATGGTCGGCAGCTTGTGCAGCAGCGGCGCTTCGTCGTGGATGCTCTCGCGGTGATACAACGGGTCGCTCAATGGCGTACCGGCCTCTTCGGCCTCCTTGACCTTGGCGTTGAAGCCCGACAGGTTGCGCACGCCCATCTTCGCCATCAGCTTGTAGCGGCGCTCCATCTCGGCGACGCTCCAGCGCAGGGCGTTGGCGGCGTCCTTCATGTCGGTGACCACCGGGCACAGCAGGTGCGGAATGCCTTCGTAGATCGACAATTCGAGCATTTTCGGGTCGATCATGATCAGCTTGGCGTCTTCCGGGCCGGACTTGAACAGAATCGACAGGATCATCGCGTTCACGCCCACCGACTTACCGGAACCGGTGGTACCGGCCACCAGCAGGTGGGGCATCTTCGCCAGGTCGGTGATGACCGGCTTGCCGCCGATGTCGTGGCCCAGGGCCAGGGTGACCGGCGACTTGTGGTTGTCATACTCAGGCGTCGACAGCACTTCGGAGAAGCGCACGATCTGGCGGTCTTCGTTGGGAATCTCGATGCCCACGGTGGTCTTGCCGGGAATCACCTCCACCACCCGCACGCTGGTCACGGCCAGGGAACGCGCCAGGTCTTTCGCCAGGTTGGCGATGCGACTGACCTTCACGCCGGCAGCGGGCTGGATTTCGTAGCGGGTAATCACCGGGCCCGGGTGGATCGAATCCACCGACACCTCGACCCCGAACTCCTTGAGCTTGATCTCCAGCAAGTGGCCGACGGCCGCCAGGGATTCGGGGGAATAATTGAGCTGTTTCTTCTCGGCCGGGTCCAGGATCGAGATCGGCGGCAAGGTGCCTTCCACTGCACTGTCGACGAACAGCGGCGCCTGTTTCTCTTTCTGTACGCGCTTGCTCTGCTCCGGCGGCTTGGCCGGGGCCATGGTGATGACCGGCGGCACCTGTTTTTCGCGCTCGGACATGTGCTTGCTCAAGGCCTGCTCACGCTCGATCAGGCGCTCCTTGACCTTGGCCTGCTCGCGCTTGTCCGGCGTCGTCGGGGCCACCACGTCGTGGACGCGGTCGTCGACTTCACGCAGTTGCGCCACCAGTTGCTTGCGCTCGGTGCGCGCCGCCCACCAGCGGTTCATGGCGCCCTGGATCAGTTCGATCAGGTCGAGGGTGATCTTGCCCGTGACGTCCATGACCTTGAACCAGGACAGGTCGGTGAACACCGTCAGGCCAAACAGGAACAGGGCGATGAACAACAACGTGCTGCCCTGGATGTTCAGGGCATTCCTGGCCAGGTCGCCGAGGCTTTCCCCCAGGGCACCACCCGCCCCGGCCGGCAAACCGGTGGGCGCATGGAAATGGATATGGGCCAGCGCGGCCCCCGACAACACCAGGAATACCAGGCCGATCAGGCGCCAGGAGAACAACCAGCCGCTCCACTGCCACGGCTCGTGGCGCTGGCGGAAGATCTGGTAGGCCTTGATCGCCAGCAGCAACGGGAAAATGTAGGCGAAATAGCCCAGCACCATGAACAGGATGTCGGCGCTGTAGGAACCGGCCGGACCGCCAAAATTCTGCACGTCGTCGATCTTGCTGTTATGGCTCCAGCCCGGATCGTCCTTGCCGTAGGTCAGCAAGGCCATCATCAGGAACAGGCACAGGGCACCGATGGCGATCAATGCACCTTCCTTGAGCCGGTAGTGCAGTTGCTGGCGCCAGAGCGGAACGACTGGTTTGGGTGCTGCGGTGGATTTCTTCAAAACGCTTCTTTTCCTGCGCCAACGGCGCGTCCATCTGTTGAATGACTATAAAAAACTGCCCATGACGAGCAGGTAAAAAAGTGAATGTGCACAACCGGTACTACTTTTACCACTGTGAGGCGCATCCAGAAAACTGCAGGCGTGGCCGAAAATTCTGATCTTTAGCCTATCCCGCGTTCAAAACCCAGGCATTGTACGGGTTTGTCTGCACCAATTGGACCATGCATTCTCTTTTGTGACAAAGGCTTATGAGGTGTTTTTATGAGCGAAGTGAAGCATTCACGCCTGATCATTCTGGGTTCCGGCCCTGCGGGGTACAGCGCGGCCGTCTATGCCGCCCGCGCCAACCTCAAACCCGTTGTCATTACTGGCCTGCAGGCCGGTGGCCAGCTCACCACCACCGTGGAAGTCGATAACTGGCCCGGCGATGTCGAAGGCCTGACCGGCCCGGTACTGATGGAGCGCATGCAACGGCACGCCGAGCGTTTCGACACGCAGATCGTCTACGACCATATCCACACCGCCAAGTTGCAGCAGCGCCCGTTCGAATTGATCGGCGACAGCGGCATCTATACCTGTGATGCGCTGATCATTGCCACCGGTGCCTCAGCCCAGTACCTGGGGCTACCCTCGGAAGAAAGCTTCGCCGGCAAAGGGGTTTCCGCGTGCGCGACGTGCGATGGCTTTTTCTATCGCAACCAGGTGGTAGCGGTAGTCGGCGGCGGCAATACCGCGGTCGAGGAAGCCCTGTACCTGTCGAACATCGCCAGGGAAGTGCACCTGATCCACCGCCGCGACAAGCTGCGCGCCGAGAAAATCCTCCAGGACAAACTCTTCGAAAAGGCCACCAACGGCAATATCAAGCTGCACTGGAACCAGAACCTGGATGAAGTCCTGGGCGACGCCAGCGGCGTGACCGGCGCACGCCTGCGACACAGCGAGACCGGCGAAACCAGCACCCTGTCCCTCGCCGGGGTGTTCATTGCCATCGGTCACAAACCCAACACCGATCTGTTCCAGGGCCAGTTGACGATGCGCGACGGCTACCTGCTCGTGCATGGCGGCAGCGAAGGCAACGCCACCGCGACCGATATCGAAGGCGTATTCGCCGCAGGCGATGTGGCCGACCATGTCTATCGCCAGGCGATTACCTCCGCCGGCGCCGGCTGCATGGCCGCACTCGACGCGGAGAAGTATCTCGATGACATCCCTGCCGTTTGACGGTTAACCTTCCAGGCGGGGCCTCGCTGACCGGCGAGACCCGCATCTGCCGCCCTCCCCTTCTACAAGCCGGACGCCCATGCTGACCTGGTTACAACGCAACAGCCTCGAATTTCCGCCACTGGCAAAAGCCATGCGCGATCCCAACGGATTATTGGCCGCCGGTGGCGATCTATCCGCCGACCGGCTGATCCAGGCCTACCGCCACGGCTGCTTCCCATGGTTCTCCGAGGGGCAACCGATCCTGTGGTGGTCGCCGGACCCACGCACGGTGTTGTTTCCCGACGAACTGCACATATCCCGCAGCCTGGGCAAACTGTTGCGCAAGCAGCGCTATGACGTAACGTTCGATCAGGATTTTGCCGCGGTCATCCAGGCCTGCGCGGCGCCGCGCGACTATGCCGAGGGCACCTGGATCACCGACGCCATGCAAACCGCTTATCTGGAACTGCACCGACGCGGTTTCGCCCATTCGGTGGAAGTCTGGGACCAGGGGGTGCTGGTGGGCGGCCTGTATGGCTTGGCCATGGGCCAGTTGTTTTTTGGCGAGTCCATGTTCAGCCGGGCCGACAATGCGTCGAAATTCGGCTTCGCCACCCTGGTCCAACACCTCAAGGCCGCCGGTTTCGTGCTGATCGACTGTCAGATGCCCACCGAGCACCTGCACAGCCTGGGCGCTCGGTCGATTCCACGCACCGAATTTGCGGGCTATCTAAAGGCACATCTGGACCTGCCCAACCAGGCAGCATGGGTTTGCTGAGCGACATTCGCGCTCCTGGCTTACAATTAAATCCAAAGCTTATTCCGAGGGCCGATCATGACCGAGTTGGCGCGTTTGAAGTTCTATGCCACTCAGCCCCACTCTTGCAGTTACCTGCCGGAGGAGCAGGCCACGACGCTGTTCCTCGACCCTAGCCAGCCCATGGATGTGCATGTCTACGCAGACCTGTCGGAAATGGGCTTTCGTCGTAGCGGCGATCATCTCTACCGGCCCCATTGCCAGCATTGCAACGCCTGCGTCCCGGCGCGCATTCCCGTGGCGCAATTCTTGCCCAATCGCCAGCAGAAACGCATTTTCAAGCGCAACGCCGACCTTCAGGTCCGCCCGGCCAAGCCGCAGTTCACCGAGGAATACTTCGACCTGTACCAACGCTACATCGAACAACGCCATGCCGATGGCGACATGTACCCGCCCAGCCGGGATCAGTTCTCGACCTTCCTGGTGCGTGACCTGCCGTTTTCCCGCTTCTATGAATTCCGGCTGGAGGGACGGCTGGTCGCCATCGCTGTCACGGACCTGCTGCCCAACGGCCTTTCAGCGGTGTACACCTTCTATGAGCCGGAGGAAGAACGGCGCAGCCTGGGGCGCTTTGCCATTCTCTGGCAAATCAACGAAGCCCGGCGCCTGGGACTGGAAGCGGTGTACCTGGGCTACTGGATCAAGAACTGCAAGAAAATGAACTACAAGACCCAATATCGGCCTATCGAATTGCTGATTAACCAGCGATGGGTCGTCCTGAGTTAGAAGCCTTTGGCTTAAAAGTTAGAACCCCTTGGCTTGAACCCCCTTTTTCGGGCACAATGCACGCCGCTTTTGCCTGGCGCAGTTGCACCGGGCCATTCACTGGATACCGAGGGCTTTACTGCATGTCGAAAGAAGACAGCTTCGAAATGGAAGGCACTGTCGTCGACACCCTGCCCAACACCATGTTTCGTGTGGAGTTGGAAAATGGGCACGTCGTAACCGCGCATATCTCCGGCAAGATGCGCAAGAACTACATTCGTATTCTTACCGGTGACAAAGTGCGCGTCGAGCTGACGCCCTATGACTTGAGCAAAGGGCGCATCACTTACCGCGCTCGCTAACAAGTCAATACAAGACGCCCGGCTAGATGCCGGGCGTTTTTGTTTGCCTGCGATTTGATGCCCCCCCCCGCCCTCCTTGTGGGAGCGAGCTTGCTCGCGATAGCAGAGGGTCAGCTTGCATTGATGCAGGATGTGCCGCCGCCATCGCGAGCAAGCTCGCTCCCACAGGAATTGGCGGTGGGGCCAGTAACAGCAAAAAGGCGCCTTTCGGCGCCTTTTGCTTTGTTGCAGTCAACGGTCAGGCCATTTCGGCCGTGGTTTCGAAGTCGAAGGTCAGTTCGCCGTCCTTGATGTCGATGTGAACCACACCGCCATGCTCGGCCAGCTCGCCAAAGAGAATCTCCTCCGCCAGCGGACGCTTGATCTTGTCCTGGATCAAGCGAGCCATCGGCCGCGCGCCCATCGTCACATCGTAACCACCTTCGGCCAGCCAACTGCGGGCCGCATCGGTCACCTCCAGCAACACACGCTTGTCTTCGAGCTGCGCCTGAAGTTCGGTAAGGAACTTGTCCACCACGCTCTTGATGACTTCATGACTGAGGCGACCGAACTGGATAATGGTGTCCAGGCGGTTGCGGAATTCAGGCGTGAAGCTCTTCTTGATCACTTCCATCGCATCGGACGAGTGGTCCTGATGGGTGAAACCGATCGAAGCGCGAGCTGCGGTTTCGGCACCGGCGTTCGTGGTCATGATGACGATCACGTTGCGGAAGTCCGCCTTGCGCCCGTTGTTATCGGTCAGCGTACCGTGATCCATCACCTGCAGGAGCAGGTTGAAGACTTCCGGATGCGCCTTCTCGATTTCGTCGAGCAGCAATACGCAGTGCGGTTGCTTGGTGATGGCTTCGGTCAACAGGCCGCCCTGGTCGAAACCGACATAGCCCGGAGGCGCACCGATCAGACGCGATACGGTGTGGCGCTCCATGTACTCGGACATGTCGAAGCGCACCAGCTCGATACCCATCGCCTTGGCCAACTGCCGTGCCGCCTCGGTCTTGCCGACACCGGTAGGACCGGCGAACAGGAACGAACCCACCGGCTTGTCCGGCGACTTGAGACCGGCGCGGGACAGCTTGATGGCGGTCGACAGCGAGTCGATGGCCGCATCCTGGCCGAACACCGTCAGTTTCAGGTCACGCTCCAGGTTACGCAGCAGTTCCTTGTCGGAACTGGTGACGTGCTTGGGCGGGATCCGCGCGATTTTCGCCACGATGTCCTCGACCTGAGGCACTTCGATGCGCTTGACGCGCTTCTCCACGGGCTGCAGGCGCTGGTAGGCACCCGCCTCGTCGATGACGTCGATGGCCTTGTCCGGCATGTGCCGGTCGTTGATGTAGCGCGAGGCCAGTTCAGCCGCCGCGCGCAGGGCTTCATCGCTGTATTCGATGTTGTGGTGCAGCTCGAATCGCCCCTTCAGGCCGCGCAGGATGCCAATGGTGTCTTCCACCGAAGGTTCCGACACATCGACCTTCTGGAAACGCCGGGCCAGGGCACGGTCTTTCTCGAAGATCCCGCGAAATTCCTGGAACGTGGTCGAGCCGATGCAACGGATATCACCCGAAGACAGCAGCGGCTTGAGCAGGTTCGACGCATCCATGACCCCGCCCGACGCAGCCCCGGCACCGATAATGGTGTGGATTTCGTCGATGAACAGGATCGCCTGCGGACGTTTTTTCAGTTCGCCGAGCAACGCCTTGAAACGCTTCTCGAAATCACCGCGGTATTTGGTACCGGCCAGCAAGGCACCCAGGTCGAGGGAGTACACCACGCTGTTGGCCAACAGGTCCGGCACCTGGTTGTCGACGATGCGTTTGGCCAGGCCTTCGGCAATCGCGGTCTTGCCCACGCCTGCCTCGCCCACCAGCAATGGGTTGTTCTTGCGCCGCCGAGCCAGGATCTGGGCAACGCGCTCGACTTCCGCCTCGCGCCCGACCAGCGGATCGATCCGGCCCTGGCGTGCCAGTTCGTTCAGGTTGCTGGCATAGGCATCCAATGGGTTGCCTGAAGAAGAAGACTCACCGCCCTCGTCGTCCTGCATATCCTGCTCACCCTCGGAATGATCGCCATGCCCAGGCACCTTCGAGATGCCATGGGCGATGTAGTTGACGACATCGATACGCGCAACGCTCTGCTGCTTGAGCAGGAACACTGCCTGGCTTTCCTGCTCGCTGAAGATGGCAACCAGCACGTTGGCGCCGGTGACTTCGCGCTTGCCCGAGCTCTGTACGTGGAAGACAGCACGCTGCAGGACACGCTGGAAGCCCAGGGTTGGCTGGGTTTCACGATCCTCGTCATGCACGGGGATCAATGGCGTGGTGGAGTCGATGAACTCCTGCAGATCATGCTTGAGTTTATCGAGGTTCGCGCCGCAGGCACGCAAAACGGTGGCGGCAGCCTCGTTATCCAATAGGGCCAGCAGCAGGTGCTCGACGGTCATGAATTCATGACGCTTCGAACGAGCCTCCTTGAAGGCAAGATTGAGGGTGACTTCGAGCTCGCGGTTTAACATAGCTTCACCTCATACCCAAGTGGTCGGCGTTAACCGTCCTTCTCGATTTCACAGAGTAGCGGATGCTGGCTTTCCCGGGCGTACTGGTTGACCTGCATAGCCTTCGTCTCGGCGATGTCGCGGGTAAACACGCCACATACTGCCCGTCCCTCTGTATGGACGGCCAGCATGACCTTGGTCGCCAGCTCCCGATTCAGGTTAAAAAACACCTCGAGCACTTCGACGACGAAATCCATCGGTGTGTAGTCATCGTTGAACAAAACCACCTTGTACATCGGTGGCGCCTGTAATGCGGGCTTTGCTTCCTGAACAGCAATGCCTGCGGAATCGTCGTCGTGTAGATCCGGGCGATCCTGATTGAATGTTAGTCGAATCTGGCTGACTGCATGCATGGAAAGAAAGGTTCGTTTAGTTGGCGAATACAGTGATGGGGGCGCTTGTGGGCGATTTCAACCACGACCACCGGAGCCACCTTGACTATCGGGAAAACGGTGTTACAACCAATAGAGCCCATCGTGGGTTAAAAAGGTCCGTGAAATCTATCCTGTACAAGAAGATTAACCTGCGGATGGACTGGATGATACTCCAGTGATGGAGTGCGTTGCAGAGGGAAATGGGTTATGTCGGTCGTCAAGATGAAAGGTAAGGTGAAATGGTTCAATAATGCCAAGGGTTACGGTTTCATTCTTGCGGACGGCAAGGATATTGGAGACCTGTTCGCCCATTTTTCGGTGATCGAGATGGACGGCTACAAGACCCTGAAGGCCGGGCAACCGGTGACATTCAACGTCATCCAGGGGCCCAAGGGCCTGCACGCGATCAACATCAAGGTTGTCCTCGCCGAAGACGCGCCCGCCCCTGCCAATGTCATTGTCAGGGTCACCGAGACCCACTGACCGGCAGTCGCCACCCCGCCTGAAGAAAATGCCCGGCTCGATCACTCGAGCCGGGCATTCGCGTTGAGCACCGATTCGCTTACATGTGCGAGATCAGGGCATCACCGAAGCCCGAGGACGATACCAGCTTGGCACCCTCCATCAGGCGTTCGAAGTCATAGGTCACGGTCTTGGCCGAAATCGCGCCGTTGGTGCCCTTGATGATCAGGTCGGCCGCTTCGGTCCACCCCATGTGGCGCAGCATCATTTCCGCCGACAGAATCAGCGAGCCCGGGTTGACCTGGTCCTTGCCGGCATACTTGGGCGCGGTACCGTGGGTGGCTTCGAACATCGCCACGGTGTCGGACAGGTTGGCGCCCGGCGCGATACCGATACCGCCCACTTCCGCCGCCAGGGCGTCGGACAGGTAGTCACCGTTCAGGTTCAGGGTGGCGATCACGTCATACTCGGCCGGGCGCAACAGGATCTGCTGCAACATCGCATCGGCGATGGCGTCCTTGACGATGACGTTCTTGCCGGTCCGCGGGTTCTTGAACTGCATCCACGGCCCGCCGTCGAGCAGGGTCGCGCCGAACTCTTCGGCTGCCACTTCGTAGGCCCATTCCTTGAAGGCACCTTCGGTGAACTTCATGATGTTGCCTTTATGCACGATGGTCAGCGAATCGCGGTCGTTGTCGACCACATATTGCAGGGCCTTGCGAGCCAGGCGCTTGGTGCCCTGCTTGGAAACCGGCTTGACGCCGATGCCGCAATCCTCGTCGAAACGGATCTTGGTCACGCCCATTTCTTCTTTCAGGAACTTGATGACCTTGGTGGCTTCGGGCGAGCCGGCTTTCCACTCGATGCCCGCGTAAATGTCCTCGGAGTTCTCGCGAAAGATCGTCATGTCCACGTCGCCAGGCTTCTTGACCGGGCTTGGCACACCTTCGAACCAGCGCACCGGACGCAGGCAGACATACAGGTCGAGCTGCTGGCGCAGCGCTACGTTCAACGAACGGATACCGCCACCCACCGGCGTGGTCAGCGGGCCCTTGATGGAAACCACGTAGTCCTTGACCGCATCCAGGGTTTCCTGGGGCAACCAGGTGTCCTGGTCGTAGACCTGGGTCGCTTTCTCACCGGCATAGACTTCCATCCAGGAAATCTTGCGCTTGCCGCCATAGGCCTTCTGAACCGCAGCGTCCACAACCTTGATCATGACCGGACTGATATCGACGCCAATGCCGTCGCCTTCGATGAAGGGGATGATCGGGTTGTCGGGAACATTAAGAGAATGGTCTGCATTGACGGTGATTTTGTCACCGACGGCTGGAACCTGAATCTTTTGATACCCCATGCTGAACTCCATTGCTTGGATTGAACATCTGGCTGCGTTCGAGCGTACCCCAGTTGAATCGGCACGCAAACCCTACGTTAGGCCCATCGGCGGCAAAGCGTTGCACTTCGCCGCGTACAACCCTGAAAACCAAGGGAAAAGCGCCAAACATGAGCATAGTCCGCCCCAGGGGGACTGCGACGTTTAGACCAATGGACGTGTACGGAAGTCTATGAACCATCGGCAGATCGCCAGCTACCTATGTATAATGCCGCCGCTGACCACAGGGTCACGACGGCTGACGGCTCTATCACAGGACTTTCCGCCAACTTAAAAGCCGGACCGTTACCGCGGCCCAACCGCTTGACGCTCGACTGATGCACCCAACATCACCGCGAAGAAACCTCGACATTCGGTTCACGGATGACTTTGAACGAACGCGCTTACCCGGCGCCCCTCGAGTTTCTGCGCATGCTTTAGCAAAGAAGAGAGTTAATCCGAATATGCCCACCCGCTCGAAGATCATCTATACCTTCACCGACGAAGCGCCTGCCCTCGCCACCTATTCGCTGCTGCCGATCGTCGAAGCCTTTACCGCTTCGGCCGATATCGCCGTGGAAACCCGCGATATCTCCCTCGCAGGGCGCATCCTGGCCAGCTTCCCCGAGCAACTGGGTGACAAAGCCGTAGCCGACCACCTCGCCGAACTGGGCGACCTGGCCGTTACGCCTGAAGCCAACATCATCAAGCTGCCGAACATCAGCGCCTCGGTGCCGCAACTGCAGGCCGCGATCAAGGAATTGCAGGCCCAGGGCTACGCACTGCCGGACTACCCGGAAACCGTGACCACCGACGCCGAGAAAGACGCTCGCGCCCGTTACGACAAGGTCAAGGGCAGTGCCGTGAACCCGGTCCTGCGCGAAGGCAACTCCGACCGCCGCGCACCGCTGTCGGTCAAGAACTACGCGCGCAAGCACCCACACAAGATGGGCGCCTGGGCCGCGGACTCCAAGTCCCACGTAGCCCACATGAGCACCGGCGATTTCTACGGCAGCGAAAAAGCCGCCCTGATCGACGCCGCCGGCAGTGTGAAAATCGAGCTGATCGCCCAGGACGGCACTGCCACTGTCCTGAAGGAAAAAACCACCGTACAAGCCGGTGAGATCCTCGACTGTGCCGTGATGAGCAAAAACGCCCTGCGCGACTTCATCGCCGCTGAAATCGAAGACGCCAAGCAAAAAGGCGTGCTGCTGTCGGTTCACCTCAAGGCCACCATGATGAAGGTCTCCGACCCGATCATGTTCGGCCAGATCGTTGCCGAGTTCTATAAAGACGCCCTGGCCAAGCACGCACAAGTGCTGGAGCAGATCGGCTTCAACCTGAACAACGGCATCGGCGACCTGTACGCCCGCATCAAGGCCCTGCCGGCCGAGCAGCAGGCGCAGATCGAAGCCGACATCCAGGCGGTCTACGCGGCGCGCCCATCCCTGGCGATGGTCAACTCCGACAAAGGCATCACCAACCTGCACGTGCCGAGCGACGTGATCGTCGACGCCTCGATGCCGGCCATGATCCGTGACTCCGGCAAGATGTGGGGCACCGATGGCCAGCTGCACGACACCAAGGCCGTGATCCCGGATCGCTGCTACGCCACCATCTACCAGGCGGTGATCGAAGACTGCAAGCAACACGGCGCCTTCGATCCAACCACCATGGGCAGCGTGCCGAACGTCGGCCTGATGGCCAAGAAAGCCGAGGAATACGGCTCTCACGACAAGACCTTCCAGATCAAGGCCAACGGCGTGGTCCGCGTTTCGGACAACACCGGTCGCACCCTGCTGGAGCAGAACGTCGAGGCTGGCGACATCTTCCGCATGTGCCAGACCAAGGACGCGCCGATCCAGGATTGGGTCAAACTGGCCGTCAACCGTGCCCGCGCCAGCAGCACCCCGGCGATCTTCTGGCTGGACCCGATGCGCGCCCACGACGGCGTCGTCATCGAGAAAGTCCAGACCTACCTGAAGGACCACGACACCAGCGGCCTGGACATTCGCATCATGTCGCCTGTCGACGCGATGAAGTTCACCCTGGGCCGCACCCGCGAAGGCAAGGACACCATCTCGGTGACCGGCAACGTGCTGCGTGACTACCTGACCGACCTGTTCCCGATCATGGAACTGGGCACCAGCGCCAAGATGCTGTCGATCGTGCCGCTGATGAACGGCGGTGGCCTGTTCGAAACCGGCGCCGGCGGCTCGGCACCCAAGCACGTTCAGCAGTTGCTGGAAGAGAACTTCCTGCGCTGGGATTCCCTGGGCGAGTTCCTGGCCCTGGCTGCATCCCTCGAGCACCTGGGCGGGACCTACAACAACCCGAAAGCCCTGGTGCTGGCCAAGACCCTGGACCAGGCTACCGGTGAGTTCCTGGACCGCAACAAGTCGCCTTCGCGCAAGGTCGGCGGCATCGACAACCGCGGCAGCCACTTCTACCTGACCCTGTTCTGGGCCCAGGCACTGGCCGCCCAGGACGACGACGCAGCCCTCAAGGCCCAGTTCGCCTCCCTGGCCAAGACATTGACCGACAACGAAGAAAAGATCGTTGCCGAACTCAATGCCGTGCAAGGCAAGCCCGTGGACATCGGCGGTTACTACTTCGCCAACCCCGAGCTGACCAGCAAGGCCATGCGCCCGAGCGCCACCTTCAACGCGGCGATTGCTGCGCTGGTGTAAGGTTGTAAGGGAACATCACAAACCCCGGCCTAGTGCCGGGGTTTGTGTTTCCAGACATACCAAGCCCTCCTGTGGGAGCACAGGCACTCTCCAACCTCTCTTGACCCACTCCCATCGACTGCCCAGGCTGACCTTGACAGTACAATCAGACAGCCTAGCCTTAAAAACATCGTTCTAAGTACGCCCTCTTCACTGAAGGCGCATGAAGTTACGCATGAGCGCCGAAAGCCCGGCTTGATCCAAGCACACCCTTTCAGCGTTTGTGGATGCGGGAAGTCTCGGCAAGAGAACGAGAGAGCGTCAGATCGGGCAGCACTCTGAACTGCCTACAGTTGTATCGACCTCAAGTGGAGCGAAACCGGGTTGCTCGAATCGCCTGTGTAGCGATGGCAATCCTTCTTGGTCTGAGTTTTTAACGAACGACACGCTAAAAACTCATTACCTGATTCGCATCCGTCGAGGAAGCACACCATGAAAAACAATGCGCAAATAACCCTACCCGCCCAAAGGCACTTCTCTATTGGTAACTGGAGCTTTCTGGAGCTGACAGTTTCCCCAACCCTCTATAAAAGAGACCATGACAATGAGCCCTTTGCCTATTATGAAGTGAGCAAGATCAGCTCTACGGGTGGAAGATACTCTACCGATGTTCGTACCAATGACCATGGCCAGCGATACAGCTACGCCACGGCCTCCCATGAATTGCTGTTTAAAAGCGCATCCGCCGAATACCGATTCAATGCGACCAAGTTTGGAAATCAGGTTACCTATTCCACCCACTCACCGGGCGCCTCGGTCGAAGCGTTCTATTTCATATTCGATGATTTTCTCCGCATGATCGAACTTACAATGCGCAAGCCGGGCGAACCCGCCGAGGGCAAGAGAGATGAGGCCGACAGGGAGTGCGAAGTTCAGATCAACGGCCAGATCATTCAATACTCTTCAGCAGAACCTGTGCATCCCGCCCCCCAAAAAAAGGTGTCGCAAATCGTTTTCGCAGACACCGATAAATTTTCTTTTTTATCCAACGTCAATCTCTATTTTTCGGGCTGCGATGTATACCTTGAAGAGTCCCCAGGAAAAGTAAAAAGAGTTGATCGACACGGCGAGGGCAATCCAAGTGCGGCCACCAACTACTACCTTACACCGGACAAGGGCTATCCCCCCGGAATCACAAGCCTGACTATAAAAGACGGGTTTTCGGAAACAACGGCTATCGTTGAGTTCGATCACGACACGCACAATAAACAGGTCACCATGACAATTAAATCCTTTACCAGCAGACTGTGCGATATCCGAGCATTCACCTACAACGAACACCACTTTCCCAATGCGATATGCATTGCCCTTTAAGAACGTCCAAACCTTTCACGGGCCAGCATCGCTGACCAGGGAAACATGAGCATAGGCATGGACATTTGCTCGGGACGGCGATTGGTCATTCATTTAATATCGACTGACCCACCGCTATCGCGAGCAAGCTCGCTTCCACGGTGGCCCATATTCCCTGCGAGAAATAAAGGAACCCCATGGACTGGCAACCCCACATCACCGTCGCCACCATCGTCGAGGACAACGGCCGCTTCCTGATGGTGGAAGAATCCAAGGGCGGACGCGCGGTGCTCAACCAGCCGGCCGGTCACCTGGACCCTAACGAAACGCTGATCGAAGCCGCCGTGCGCGAAACCCTGGAAGAAACCGGCTGGGACGTCGAGCCCACCGCCGTGGTAGGCATTTACCTGTACACCGCCCCCAGCAACGGCGTGACCTACCAGCGCGTCTGTTTCGCCGCCAAGGCCTTGCAACACCACCCCGAGTATCAATTGGACGATGGCATCCTTGGTGCGAAATGGCTGACCCGCGACGAATTGCTCGAGCGGCGCGAGCACTGGCGCAGCGAGCTGATCATCCGTTGCATCGACGATTATCTGGCCGGCCATTGCCACAGTCTGACGCTGATCCGTCCTTCTCTTTAGCCTTGCGCGCCCGGGCCTGATAGAATCGCGTCCTTTTTCAAGACACTCATTGAATTCCTATGCGTGATCCAGCCCCTTCTGACACACCCAAGAAGCGCGTCATTGTCGGCATGTCCGGCGGCGTGGACTCTTCCGTTTCCGCCCTTCTGCTGATCGAGCAGGGTTATGAGGTGGAAGGCCTGTTCATGAAGAACTGGGAAGAAGACGACGGAACCGAATACTGCACCGCCATGGATGACCTGGCGGACGCCCAGGCCGTGTGCGACAAGATCGGCATCAAGCTGCACACCGCCAACTTCGCCGCCGAGTACTGGGACAACGTGTTCGAGCACTTCCTGGCCGAATACAAGGCCGGTCGCACGCCGAACCCGGACATCCTGTGCAACCGCGAAATCAAGTTCAAGGCGTTCCTCGACTACGCCATGATGCTGGGTGCCGACCTGATCGCCACCGGCCACTACGTGCGCCGCCGCGACATCGATGGCCGCACCGAACTGCTCAAGGGCCTGGACCCTAACAAGGACCAGAGCTACTTCCTGCATGCCGTCGGCGGCGAGCAGATCGCCAAGACCCTGTTCCCGGTAGGCGAACTGGAAAAGCCCGAAGTGCGCGCGATTGCTGAAAAACACCAGCTCGCCACCGCCAAGAAGAAGGACTCCACCGGGATCTGCTTCATTGGCGAGCGCCGTTTCAGCGACTTCCTCAAGCAATACCTGCCAGCCCAGCCGGGCGAGATCAAGACGACCGAAGGCGAAGTCATCGGCCGCCACCATGGCCTGATGTACCACACCATCGGCCAGCGCCAGGGCCTGGGCATCGGCGGGCTGAAAGACGCCGGGGAAGAGCCGTGGTACGTGCTGGTCAAGGACCTGGAACACAACGAGTTGATCGTCGGCCAGGGCAACGACCATCCCTGGCTGTTTTCCCGCGCCCTGCTCGCCTCCGACATCTATTGGGTCAACCCGATCGACCTCAGCGAACCACGCCGCCTGACGGCCAAGGTTCGCTACCGCCAGAGCGACCAACCCTGCACCCTGGAAAAAACCGCCACGGGCTACCGCGCCACCTTCGATGACCCGCAGCGGGCGGTCACACCCGGCCAATCCGTGGTGTTCTACGACGGCGACATCTGCCTGGGCGGCGGCGTGATCGAAGTCGCAGAGCCCTGGAGCAGCCAGGCATGAACCCAATCCAGGAACAACTGACGGCATTGGGCGGCGTGTTTCTCGCCGCCGTGCTGGTGGACAGGATCGCCAAGACCGGCCAGGCCACCGAAGCGGGCGTGGCCTGCATGCTCGGCAGCCTGCTGGTTCGCGACCCCAAGGACACCCTGGAAGTCTATGGCGGCGACGACCTGAACCTGCGCGAAGGCTATCGTGCGCTGATCGGCGCCCTGGAGCGTGATCCCAGCGCCTTGCAACGCGAACCGCTGCGCTATGCCCTGTCGATGCTGGGCCTTGAGCGCCAGTTGGCCAAGCGCGACGACCTGCTGGAGACCATCGGCAAACGCTTGCCGCAGATCCAGTCCCAGGTCGAACACTTCGGCCCGGCTCACGAAAACGTCGTCGCGGCCTGCGGTTCGCTGTACCAGGACACCCTGAGCACCTTGCGCCAGCGCATCCAGGTGCATGGCGACATGCGCAACCTGCAACAGCCAAGCAATGCCTCGAAAATCCGCGCCCTGCTGCTGGCCGGGATTCGCTCGGCACGACTTTGGCGGCAATTGGGTGGCCATCGCTGGCAACTGGTGATCAGCCGCCGCAAATTGCTGAAAGAGCTTTACCCGTTGATGCGCAACGAATAAGTCGCCTCGACCTGCTTTTTTGTGGCGAAGGCGCTTGCTCCCTCGCCACAGGTAATAAACAGTTTTAGCTTGTTACGCGTAGCACGCCGGTCAGTTGGCGACGGACCGGCACTTGTTTTCATGTATGATACGCGCCCCATTTCGTTGCCCGACTGTCCGAGAACACCCCATGCAGCTCTCTTCGCTCACTGCGGTTTCCCCTGTTGACGGCCGCTACGCCGGCAAAACCCAGGCCCTGCGCCCGATTTTCAGCGAGTACGGCCTGATCCGTGCCCGCGTCCTGGTTGAAGTGCGCTGGCTCCAGCGCCTGGCCGCCCACCCTGCCATCGGCGAAGTGCCGGCGTTTTCCGCCGAAGCCAACGCGGTGTTGAACGCGCTGGCAGAAAACTTCGTGCTGGAGCACGCCGAGCGCGTCAAAGAGATCGAGCGCACCACCAACCACGACGTCAAGGCCATCGAATACCTGCTCAAGGAGCAGGCGGCCAAGCTGCCGGAGCTGGCCAATGTCAGCGAGTTCATCCACTTTGCCTGCACCAGCGAGGACATCAACAACCTGTCCCACGCCCTGATGCTGCGCGAAGGCCGTGATGAGGTGATGCTGCCCCTGATGCGCCAGACCGCCCAGGCCATCCGCGAACTGGCGATCCGTTTCGCCGACGTGCCGATGCTGTCGCGCACCCACGGTCAACCGGCTTCGCCGACCACCCTGGGCAAGGAACTGGCAAACGTGGTCTACCGCCTGGAGCGCCAGATCGCCCAGGTGGCAGCCGTGCCGCTGCTGGGCAAGATCAACGGCGCCGTGGGCAACTACAACGCCCACCTGTCGGCCTACCCGGACATCGACTGGGAAGCCAATGCCCGCGCCTTCATCGAAGACGAGCTGGGCCTGAGCTTCAACCCGTACACCACCCAGATCGAACCGCACGACTACATCGCCGAGCTGTTCGATGCGATCGCGCGCTTCAACACCATCCTGATCGACTTCGACCGTGACATCTGGGGGTATATCTCCCTGGGCTACTTCAAGCAGCGCACCATCGCCGGAGAAATCGGTTCTTCGACCATGCCGCACAAGGTCAACCCGATCGATTTCGAAAACTCCGAAGGCAACCTGGGCATCGCCAACGCGCTGTTCCAGCACCTGGCGAGCAAACTGCCGATCTCCCGCTGGCAGCGCGACCTGACCGACTCCACCGTGCTGCGCAACCTGGGCGTGGGTTTTGCCCACAGCGTCATTGCCTACGAAGCCAGCCTCAAGGGCATCAGCAAGCTGGAACTGAACGAGCAGAAGATCGCCGCCGACCTCGACGCTTGCTGGGAAGTTCTCGCCGAGCCGATCCAGACCGTGATGCGCCGCTACAACATCGAAAACCCGTATGAAAAGCTGAAAGAGCTGACCCGTGGCAAGGGCATCAGCCCTGAAGCGCTGCAGACTTTCATCGATGGCCTGGACATGCCTGCCGCGGCCCGCGCGGAGCTGAAGAAGCTCACGCCGGCCAGCTACATCGGCAACGCGGCGGAACAAGCCAAGCGCATCTGATCCACGGCCTTACCTTTGAGACGCCCGGCCGCGCCGGGCGTTTTTATTCGCGTCTGAAAAGTATATTTTTTCAATAGGTTACACATGAATCCTGATATTCCTCTGCAACTCCTGGGCGGCATCACAGCACGGGAATTCCTGCGCGACTACTGGCAGAAAAAACCCCTGCTGATCCGTCAGGCGATTCCTGACTTCCAAAGCCCGATCGACGCCGATGAACTGGCCGGCCTGGCCCTGGAAGAAGAAGTCGAATCGCGCCTGGTGATCGAACACGGCGAGACCCCTTGGGAAATGCGTCGCGGCCCGTTCGCCGAAGACGAATTCAGCAAGTTGCCGGAGCGCGAGTGGACCCTGCTGGTGCAGGCGGTCGATCAGTTCGTACCGGAAGTCAGCGAGCTGCTGGAGAACTTCCGCTTCCTGCCGAGCTGGCGCATCGACGACGTGATGATCAGCTTCGCCGCCCCGGGTGGCAGCGTGGGTCCGCATTTCGATAACTATGACGTGTTCCTGCTGCAAGGCCATGGCCAGCGCAACTGGAAAATCGGCCAGATGTGCGACTCCGAAAGCCCGCTGCTGCAGCACGCCGACCTGCGCATCCTCGCCGACTTCGAAGCCACCGACGAGTGGACCCTGGAGCCGGGCGACATGCTCTACCTGCCGCCGCGCCTGGCGCACTGCGGCGTGGCCGTGGACGACTGCATGACCTACTCCGTGGGTTTCCGTGCACCAAGCGCCGCTGAAGTGCTGACTCACTTCACCGACTTCCTGAGCCAGTTCCTGCCGGACGAAGAACGCTACACCGACGCCGACGCGCGCCCGGTGGCCGACCCGCACCAGATCCAGCAAGACGCCCTCGACCGCCTCAAGGGCCTGCTGGCCGAGCACATGAGCGACGAGCGCCTGCTGCTGACCTGGTTCGGCCAGTTCATGACCGAGCCGCGCTACCCGGAACTGGTGGTAGGCCCGGAAATGGAAGATGACGAGCTGTTGGCCGGCCTGGAGCAAGGCGCGGTGATCATCCGCAACCCAAGCGCGCGCCTGGCCTGGTCGGAAGTCGACGACGACCTGTTGCTGTTCGCCAGCGGCCAGAGCCGTTACCTGCCGGGCAAGCTGCGCGAACTGCTGAAAATGATCTGCGCCGCCGACGCCCTGCACAGCGAAAACCTCGGCCCGTGGTTGGCCGACGAAGACGGTCGCAGCCTGATCTGCGAGCTGGTCAAGCAAGGCAGCCTGGGGTTCGCCGATGAATAAAATCCACGTTCGTGTCGCAGACTGGCAAAAGGATAACGCCGAGATCCGGCGCATTCGTGAGACCGTGTTCATCGCCGAGCAGTCCGTCCCGCCCGAGCTGGAATGGGATGCCGACGACCAGGGCGCGGTGCATTTCCTGGCGTTTGAAGGCGATTTCCCCATCGGCACCGCGCGCCTGTTGACCGACGGCCACATCGGCCGTGTCTCGGTCCTCAAGGACTGGCGCGGCCTGAAGGTGGGCGATGCGTTGATGCACGCGGTGATCGCCGAAGCCGAGAAACGCGGGCTCAAGCAGCAGATGCTCAGCGCCCAGGTGCATGCCACGCCGTTCTACGAGCGGTTGGGGTTTGCTGTGGTCAGCGAGGAGTTCCTGGAAGCCGGGATTCCTCACGTGGACATGGTGCGGCGCTCGGCCTGAAACCGCAGTGCGGCCATCGCGAGCAAGCTCGCTCCCACAGGAGGCCGGCGGTGAACCCATGATTCATGTACACCTGCCCCCCATGTGGGAGCGAGCTTGCTCGCGATGAGGCCCTCAAGCCTTACCAAAAAACGCCCCGCCATCCCCCGATGCCGGGGCGTTTTGCCGTCTACCATTCAACTTGCCCCATCCGGGGCCGACAAACTGGCAATATCAAGCCTTTGTCTCGCGGAGAAATGGACATGCCTCTACGCACCCTCCTGGTCACCCTGCTGCTCGGTTGCAGCCTGTCGGTCATGGCCGATACGCAAATCGTGCCGCTGAACTACCGCACCAGCGCCGACCTGTTGCCGGTGGCGCAGAATTTCATTGGCAAGGACGGCCAGGTCAGCGCCTACGGCAACCAACTGATCGTCAACGCCGAGCCCGGCAAAATCGAAGAGCTTCGGCAATTCCTGGCCCAATTGGACACCGCGCCCAAGCGCCTGCTGATCACGGTCGACACCAACGAAAACAACCTCCAGGGCGACCAGGGTTACTCGATCAACGGCGCCGCTCCCAGCCAGACCCGCATCATCAACCGCAGCACCGCCAGCCGTGACGGCGGCGTACAGCAGGTGCAGGCCAGTGAAGGCCAGCCGGCGCTGATCCAGGTAGGCCAGAGCGTGCCATTCACTAGCAACCAGACCGACAACTACGGCCGCATGCAGAGCCAGACTGAATACCGCAACGTCACCCAGGGTTTTTATGTAACGGCCAGCGTCACCGGCGAGACCGTTCATCTGAGCATCAGTACCAACCGTGACCGCATGAGCCAGGAACGTCCCGATGTAGTGAACGTTCAGAGTACCGACACAACTGTCAGCGGACGCCTCGGCGAATGGATCACCCTGGCCGGCGTGAATCGCCAGACTCAGGCCGACAAACAAGGCCTGACCCGCAGCTACTCGACCCAGGGCCGCGACGACATGATTTTGCGGGTCAAGGTCGACACCCTGAACTGAAGCACCAAAAACTGACTGATGAGTCGTATTAGACCAAAGATGTAGTGCTATAAAAAAAGCACTACAAAACGTTTGACGAGCCAAAAAACCGAAGGCATGATGGCCTCGCTCCCGCTAATCAGGGGCCCTGGCAAGGGCCTTCGGGTCGACGCTTGCAACTATCCTGCGAGCCGATTCGTGTCTGTACCGCCCACAAGGTGTGTTTGACGAGGTTGCGACTGGAACGAAGTTGTCCCGAGGGACGGAAGCGTAACTAGGTAACCCGGCATCACTCTGAGTTCGTATTAAAGGCCCACGACGCCCGAATGCGCCCGCAGTTCGCCCCTACCTGCTCACTTTCCCCTCGAGCCCATCGTTCATCCCGTCGCCACCTCGCCTGAACCGACTTGTACGCCAACCCCTGGTCGGCAGGAGCAGGAATTTTCCACCAAGACCTATGCGACGAGGTTTATCTCCATGGCACTGACACGCGAACAGCAAATTGCAGCCCTTGAAAAAGACTGGGCTGAAAACCCGCGCTGGAAAGGCGTGAAGCGCAATTATTCCGCTGCTGACGTCGTCCGTCTGCGTGGCTCGGTTCAACCTGAGCACACCTTTGCGAAAATGGGCGCCGAGAAGCTGTGGAACCTGGTCACCCAGGGCGCCAAGCCAGCCTTCCGTCCCGAGAAAGATTTCGTCAACTGCATGGGCGCCCTGACCGGCGGCCAGGCTGTGCAGCAAGTCAAGGCGGGCATCCAGGCGATCTACCTGTCGGGCTGGCAAGTGGCTGCGGACAACAACTCCGCCGAGTCGATGTACCCCGACCAGTCGCTGTACCCGGTGGATTCGGTTCCAACCGTGGTCAAGCGCATCAACAACTCGTTCCGTCGCGCCGACCAGATCCAGTGGAAAGCCGGCAAGAACCCGGGCGACGAAGGCTACATCGACTACTTCGCACCGATCGTGGCTGACGCCGAAGCCGGTTTCGGCGGCGTCCTGAACGCCTACGAACTGATGAAGAGCATGATCGAAGCAGGCGCCGCCGGCGTTCACTTCGAAGACCAACTGGCCTCGGTGAAAAAATGCGGCCACATGGGCGGCAAGGTTCTGGTTCCAACCCAGGAAGCCGTGCAGAAGCTGACGGCTGCCCGCCTGGCCGCCGACGTTGCCGGTGTACCGACCATCATCCTGGCCCGTACCGACGCCAACGCCGCTGACCTGCTGACCTCCGACTGCGACCCGTACGACCAGCCGTTCGTGACCGGTACCCGCACCCAGGAAGGCTTCTACAAGGTGCGTGCCGGTCTCGACCAGGCCATCGCCCGTGGCCTGGCCTACGCGCCGTACGCCGACCTGATCTGGTGCGAAACCGCCAAGCCGGACCTGGACGAAGCCCGTCGCTTCGCCGAAGCGATCAAGAAGGAATACCCGGACCAACTGCTGTCGTACAACTGCTCGCCTTCCTTCAACTGGAAGAAAAACCTGGACGACGCGACCATCGCCAAGTTCCAGCGCGAACTGTCCGCCATGGGCTACAAGCACCAGTTCATCACCCTGGCCGGCATTCACAACATGTGGCACAGCATGTTCAACCTGGCGCACGACTACGCCCGCAACGACATGACCGCCTACGTGAAACTGCAAGAGCAGGAGTTCGCCGACGCCGCCAAGGGCTACACCTTCGTGGCTCACCAGCAGGAAGTGGGCACCGGTTACTTCGACGACATGACCACCGTGATCCAGGGCGGCACTTCGTCGGTGACCGCACTGACCGGCTCCACCGAAGAAGAACAGTTCCACTGATTCACACGCTTGCCTCGAGTAAGCGGCCCTTGCGGACCGGATAAAAACTAACCGCAAAGCCGACGATCTGAAGCCCCGACTGGTTCGGGGCTTTTTTTTCGCCGGTTTTTACACTTTGAAGTGACTGACCAGTTGCTGCAACTGGTTACCCAGGCGCGCCAGCTCGATGCTGGAAGCGGCGGTTTCTTCGCTGGCCGAGGCGGTCTGTTCGGATACATCGCGCACGCTCAGAATACTGCGGCTGATGTCCTCGGCCACCGAACTTTGTTGCACCGCAGCAGCGGCAATCTGCTGGTTCATGGCCTGGATGCCGGAAACCGCCTGGGTGATGTTGCCCAGGGAGATGCCGGCCTTGCCGGCCAATTCCACGCTGCTGTCGGTCAGCTCACGGCTGTTTCGCATGATGCTCGACACCTGGCGCGTGCCGTTCTGCAAGCCCGCCACCAGGCTTTCGATCTCTTCGGTGGAATGCTGGGTACGCTGGGCCAGGCCCCGCACTTCGTCGGCGACCACGGCAAAACCGCGCCCGGCGTCACCCGCGCGAGCGGCCTCGATGGCGGCGTTAAGGGCCAGCAAGTTGGTCTGCTCAGCCACCGCCTTGATCACGTCCATGATCTTGCCGATGCGCGCGCTTTCTTGTTCCAACTCACCCATGGCGTCGACGGAGCGCCCGACTTCGCCGGCCAAGCGCTCGATCTGAACGATGGCCTGGGCGACCACCTGGTCGCCGATACGGGCCTGCGCATCGGCCTCTGACGCGACTGCGCAAGCCTGTTCGGCATTACGCGCGACCTCATGCACGGTGGCCGACATTTCCTGCATGGCGGTGGCTACCTGGTCGGTCTCGGTCTTCTGGCTATTGACCCCGGCACTGGTCTGCTCGGTGACCGCCGATAACTCTTCGGCGGCGCTGGCGATTTGGGTGACGCCATCGCGGATGCCACCGATCAGCTCGCGCAACGTGGTGCCCATGCGCTGGATACCTTGCTGCAGGACACCCAGTTCATCACCACGGGTCACGACCATGTCTTGGGTGAGGTCGCCTGCTGCAATGCGATCGACCACAGCCAATGTGTCCTGCAATGGCCGCGTAATCTGGCGAGTGATGACCATGGCCGCAAGAATCCCCAACAACATCGCCAAAGCAGTGCAGCTCAACTGCAGGATGCGGGCCTGAGCGCTGTCTTCGTCACGGGAGGTCAGTTGGCTGGCATACATTTCCTCAGTCAGACGGGTGATGGTGTCACCCGAATCGATGGTGTCCTGCACAGCCTTGCCAATGGCCTGGTTACTGGCGGTGAAGTTCTGCACCGACTGGCGGTAAGCAATCAGTGCGGTTTCCAGCTGCTTGATGGTGTCGGCATAGCTCGGGCCGAAAGCACTATTAAGGGTTTCGATACCCTTGAGCGCATTTTCGAGCTGGCGGGTGGCGGCTTGTTCGGTGGCACTGTTGGGGTTGCCGGTGTAGCCCCGCACTTCATAACGCACCAGCGCCACGTCCTCCTTGGCCTTGAGGATGATCCTGTACAACTCGAAACGGCGCTCATCCGAGGCAGGCATTGCCTCTACGTCATTGATGACCTTGGCAATCAGCGCGGCGCCCTTGACCGCATTGACGCCCATCTCCTTGCGCATGGCCGCGTCATTGCGATAAGCCTCGCGCATCGTATTCAGTGCCACCTGATACTGCTTGCTGGCCTGCTCGATCAGCGCAAGCTTTTTCAGGTTGTCAGGCTTTCTCAACTCGTTCGCAAGGCTTTTCTGCTTGGCGACAAACTGCTCCAGCGACGCCTGGATCAATGCCCCCTTTTGCTCATCGCCCTTGTCCAGCTGGTATTGCAAACGAGCCCTGCGCAGGTGATCGAGGCGGTCGCCGAGTTCGGTAATGCTGGTCATTCGATCAGTGCGCTCGACCATTTTTCCCAGGCTGAACCAGCCGCTCGCGGCCAGGATAGCGGTCAGCAGCAGCACAACGGCAAAGCCCAAAGCCAACTTGAGCATAACGCTCATATTCGCGAACCAAGAATTCATGACATTCCTTTGGTAATCAGCCGCGAGCGATGGGAACTGACGCAGCTATCTATGGAGGGGGAGCGATTTTCTAATCAATATTGATATAGATGATTAGATGAGCGAGCGGCAAAGATAGCTATTTGCCATCAATCCTTCAAGGCTCTAGGCCAGGCCTCTTGCCGATTTTTTGCTGGCACGGCGGTTTCGTTGGACGCTCCAATGCCCCGGGCGCAGTTTCTGGATGGGCTCGGCTGAGCGACCTCGATCTGATGGCCGAGGTTTTTTTACCCGTTTTCTTTGAAGCCACCTACGCTGTAAGAGCAAGCCTGCACCTGTGGAAGCCAGGCTTGGCTGCGATGAACGACAAGGCGGTCTGCCTCGGGACCGCATTGCCGACATCGCGAGCAAGCCTGGCTCCCACGGGAGCAGTCCCTCATGCAGATCCACCCCTCACCGAGCCCTTCCCTTCGATGCGCCGATAGAAAAATTGATCGAACGCAGTATTGGGCAGTCCGAAAAGGAGTAAAACGTCCGACGCTGACAATTGCAGTAGCGACGATTAAGACAGCTTCTCAGACACGACACTAAGTGCACTGTAGAAAAGGCCGGCACAGATAATAATAATTATCATTTGAAAGTCGTTATCATTGTTACATTCCGCACGAAATATTATTGATGAATAACCGGCCAACGCCCACGGGGCCGGGGCCGCAGGGTCCTGGAGGCGCGCTATGTCCTTATTCCAATAAATAATTTCGCTATAGGAATTTTACTTGCCCGGTGTTTAGCCATAAAATCACCGCGATTGATTGCTGCGACATATCGTCACTGCGTTATTTCATTCAAGCTCAGAGACCTTTGCTCTCTGTTAAGGATTTCCAGCATGTCCGAAGCGACAGGACTCATGGCCCACAACTGGGGCTTTGCCATTTTCCTTCTGGGCGTTGTTGGCCTGTGTGCTTTCATGCTCGGTGTGTCGAGCCTGCTTGGGTCAAAAGCCTGGGGCCGCAGCAAAAATGAACCGTTCGAGTCCGGCATGCTGCCTACCGGTGGCGCCCGCTTGCGGCTCTCAGCCAAATTCTATCTGGTCGCGATGCTGTTCGTGATCTTCGATATCGAAGCCCTCTTTCTCTTTGCATGGTCTGTGTCCGTCCGCGAAAGCGGCTGGACCGGATTCGTCGAAGCTCTCGTTTTCATAGCAATTCTGTTGGCAGGTCTTGTCTACCTTTACCGGGTGGGGGCACTTGATTGGGCTCCGGAAGCTCGGCGCAAGCGGCAAGCGAAGCTGAAACAATGAGGCTTTGGCAATGCAATACAATCTCACCAGGATCGACCCCGATGCTCCTAACGAGCAGTATCCGATTGGCAAGCGGGAAACCGTCGCCGATCCGTTAGAAGATCAAGTCCACAAAAACATCTTCATGGGTAAGCTCGAAGACGTGCTGAACAGCACGGTCAACTGGGGTCGCAAGAACTCCCTGTGGCCGTACAACTTCGGCCTTTCGTGCTGCTACGTGGAAATGACCACCGCCTTCACGGCGCCCCACGACATCGCGCGCTTTGGCGCCGAGGTGATCCGGGCATCGCCGCGCCAGGCGGATTTCATGGTTATCGCCGGTACCTGCTTCATCAAGATGGCGCCGATCATCCAGCGTCTCTACGAGCAAATGCTCGAGCCCAAGTGGGTCATCTCCATGGGTTCGTGCGCCAACTCCGGTGGCATGTACGACATCTACTCTGTCGTTCAAGGGGTGGACAAGTTCCTGCCCGTGGACGTCTACGTGCCCGGCTGCCCGCCTCGCCCCGAAGCTTTCCTGCAAGGCTTGATGCTGTTGCAGGAGTCGATTGGCCAGGAGCGTCGCCCACTGTCCTGGGTCGTTGGCGATCAAGGCGTCTATCGCGCCGAGATGCCGTCGCAAAAGGAACAGCGCCGCGAACAGCGTATCGCAGTCACCAACCTGCGCAGCCCCGACGAAGTCTGATCCAGCTCTGCTCTGTACAAGAAACGAGAACCTGGCTTCATTCTTTACGTTGACCGAAAGCGATAAATAACCATGACTACAGGCAGTGCTCTGTACATCCCGCCTTACAAGGCAGACGACCAGGATGTGGTCGTCGAACTGAACAACCGTTTTGGCCCCGAGGCGTTCACCGCCCAGCCGACCCGTACCGGCATGCCGGTGCTTTGGGTCGCCCGCGCCAAACTCGTCGAAGTCCTGACTTTCCTGCGCAACCTGCCCAAGCCGTACGTCATGCTCTATGACCTGCACGGCGTGGACGAGCGCCTGCGCACCAAGCGTCAAGGGCTGCCCGACGGCGTCGACTTCACCGTGTTCTATCACTTGATGTCGATCGAGCGTAATAGTGACGTAATGATCAAGGTCGCCTTGTCCGAGAGCGACCTCAGCGTACCGACCGTGACCGGCATCTGGCCGAACGCCAACTGGTACGAGCGTGAAGTGTGGGACATGTACGGGATCGACTTCCCCGGCCACCCGCACCTGACCCGCATCATGATGCCGCCGACCTGGGAAGGTCACCCGCTGCGCAAGGACTTCCCGGCCCGTGCCACCGAGTTCGACCCGTTCAGCCTGTCCCTGGCCAAGCAACAGCTCGAGGAAGAAGCCGCGCGCTTCAAGCCTGAAGACTGGGGCATGAAGCGTTCGGGCGCCAACGAGGACTACATGTTCCTCAACCTGGGCCCGAACCACCCTTCGGCCCACGGTGCGTTCCGCATCATCCTGCAACTGGACGGCGAAGAGATCGTCGACTGCGTGCCGGACATCGGCTACCACCACCGTGGCGCCGAGAAAATGGCCGAGCGCCAGTCCTGGCACAGCTTCATCCCGTACACCGACCGTATCGACTACCTCGGCGGTGTGATGAACAACCTGCCGTACGTACTGTCGGTGGAGAAACTGGCCGGGATCAAGGTCCCGGAGAAGGTCGACGTCATCCGCATCATGATGGCCGAGTTCTTCCGCATCACCAGCCACCTGCTGTTCCTGGGTACCTATATCCAGGACGTGGGGGCGATGACGCCGGTGTTCTTCACCTTCACCGACCGCCAGAAGGCCTACACGGTGATCGAAGCCATCACCGGTTTCCGCCTGCACCCGGCCTGGTACCGCATCGGTGGCGTGGCCCACGACCTGCCGCGCGGCTGGGAAAAGCTGGTCAAGGACTTCGTCGAGTGGATGCCCAAGCGCCTGGACGAATACACCAAGGCCGCCCTGCAGAACAGCATCCTCAAGGGTCGTACCATCGGGGTCGCCGCCTACAACACCAAGGAGGCCCTGGAGTGGGGCGTCACCGGTGCCGGCCTGCGTTCCACCGGTTGCGACTTCGACCTGCGCAAGGCGCGCCCCTACTCCGGCTACGAAAACTTCGAATTCGAAGTACCGCTGGCGGCCAACGGTGACGCCTATGATCGCTGCATGGTCCGTGTCGAGGAAATGCGCCAGAGCATCAAGATCATCGACCAATGCCTGCGCAACATGCCGGAAGGCCCGTACAAGGCGGATCACCCGCTGACCACGCCGCCGCCCAAAGAGCGCACGCTGCAGCACATCGAGACCCTGATCACGCACTTCCTGCAGGTTTCGTGGGGCCCGGTCATGCCGGCCAACGAGTCCTTCCAGATGATCGAAGCGACCAAGGGCATCAACAGTTATTACCTGACGAGCGACGGCGGCACCATGAGCTACCGCACCCGGATTCGCACCCCAAGCTACCCGCACCTGCAGCAGATCCCTTCGGTGATCAAAGGCAGCATGGTCGCGGACTTGATCGCGTACCTGGGTAGTATCGATTTCGTTATGGCCGACGTGGACCGCTAAGCATGAACAGCACGCTTATCCAGACTGACCGTTTCGCCCTGAGCGAAACCGAGCGCTCGGCCATCGAGCACGAGTTGCATCACTACGAAGACCCGCGCGCGGCGTCGATCGAAGCCCTGAAGATCGTCCAGAAGGAACGTGGCTGGGTGCCCGACGGCGCGCTCTACGCCATCGGCGAGATCCTCGGCATCCCGGCCAGCGACGTCGAAGGCGTCGCCACTTTCTACAGCCAGATTTTCCGCCAGCCAGTGGGCCGTCACATCATTCGCGTCTGCGACAGCATGGTCTGCTACATCGGCGGCCACGAATCGGTGGTCGGCGAGCTCCAGAGCAAGCTGGGCATCGGCCTGGGCCAGACCACCGCCGACGGCCGCTTCACCCTGCTGCCGGTGTGCTGCCTGGGCAACTGCGACAAGGCACCGGCGCTGATGATCGACGACGACACCTTCGGTGACGTTACGCCCGCCGGCGTCGCCAAACTGCTGGAGGGCTACGTATGACCCTGACTTCCTTCGGGCCCGCCAACCGCATCCAGCGTTCGGCCGAAACCCATCCCTTGACCTGGCGTCTGCGTGACGACGGCGAAGCGGTATGGCTGGACGAGTACCAGGCCAAGAACGGCTACGCCGCCGCGCGCAAGGCGTTCACCGACATGGCCCAGGACGACATCGTCCAGACCGTGAAGGATTCCGGCCTCAAGGGTCGTGGCGGCGCGGGCTTCCCCACAGGCGTGAAGTGGGGCCTGATGCCCAAGGACGAATCCATCAACATCCGCTACCTGCTGTGCAACGCGGATGAAATGGAGCCCAACACCTGGAAGGACCGCATGCTGATGGAGCAACTGCCCCATCTGCTGATCGAAGGCATGCTGATCAGTGCACGCGCGCTGAAGACCTACCGTGGCTACATCTTCCTGCGCGGCGAATACACCACCGCCGCCAAGCACCTGAACCGTGCCGTGGAAGAAGCCAAGGCCGCGGGCCTGCTGGGCAAGAACATCCTGGGCAGCGGCTTCGATTTCGAGCTGTTCGTCCACACCGGCGCCGGGCGCTACATCTGCGGTGAAGAAACCGCGCTGATCAACTCCCTGGAAGGCCGCCGCGCCAACCCACGCTCCAAGCCGCCCTTCCCTGCCGCCGTGGGCGTGTGGGGCAAGCCGACCTGCGTGAACAACGTCGAGACCCTGTGCAACGTGCCGGCGATCATTGCCGACGGCGTGGACTGGTACAAATCCCTGGCCCGCGACGGCAGCGAAGACATGGGCACCAAGCTCATGGGCTTCTCCGGCAAGGTCAAGAACCCTGGCCTGTGGGAACTGCCGTTCGGCATCACCGGCCGCGAGCTGTTCGAAGACTACGCCGGCGGCATGCGCGACGGCTACACGCTCAAGTGCTGGCAGCCCGGCGGCGCCGGTACCGGTTTCCTGTTGCCGGAACACCTGGACGCACAAATGTACGCCGGCGGCATCGCCAAGGTGGGCACCCGCATGGGTACCGGCCTGGCCATGGCGGTGGACGACAGCGTCAACATGGTGTCGCTGCTGCGCAACATGGAAGAGTTCTTCTCCCGTGAGTCGTGCGGTTTCTGCACCCCTTGCCGCGATGGCCTGCCGTGGAGCGTCAAGCTGCTGCGGGCCATTGAAAACGGCGAAGGCCAGGCCGGCGACATCGAGACCCTGCTGGGTCTGGTGGGTTTCCTCGGCCCAGGCAAGACCTTCTGTGCTCACGCACCGGGTGCCGTGGAGCCGTTGGGCAGCGCCATCAAATACTTCCGTCCAGAGTTCGAAGCCGGCATCGCGCCCACCAGCGCCGTCGTCCCGCCTCTGGCAAAGCCGATCGTAGTCGGCGCGTAAACGCTTAAAAAGACGAAGGGTCCGTGCCCTTCGTCTTCTCGTGTGATGACGCCGTAAGCGGCTGTGTTGATTCACGCGAACAACAAGATTCCATTAGCCACGCCCGCTGACACCGGGCCAACGAAGAACTTTGAACCATGGCCACTATCCACGTAGACGGCAAAGAGCTCGAAGTCGATGGCGCAGACAACCTGTTACAGGCATGTCTGTCGCTGGGCCTCGACATTCCTTATTTCTGCTGGCACCCCGCCCTTGGCAGCGTTGGCGCTTGTCGCCAGTGCGCGGTCAAGCAGTACACCGACGAAAACGACAAGCGTGGTCGGATCGTCATGTCCTGCATGACCCCCGCCACCGACGGCAGCTGGATCTCCATCGACGACGAAGAAGCGAAAGTGTTTCGCGCCAGCGTCGTCGAATGGCTGATGACCAACCACCCTCACGACTGCCCGGTCTGTGAGGAAGGCGGCCACTGCCACCTGCAAGACATGACCGTGATGACCGGCCACAACGAGCGCCGTTATCGCTTCACCAAGCGCACCCACCAGAACCAGCAACTGGGCCCGTTCATCTCCCACGAGATGAACCGCTGCATCGCCTGCTACCGCTGTGTGCGTTTCTACAAGGACTACGCCGGCGGCACCGACCTGGGCGTGTTCGGTGCCCACGACAACGTGTACTTCGGTCGCGTCGAAGACGGCACCCTGGAAAGCGAGTTCTCCGGTAACCTCACCGAGGTCTGCCCGACCGGTGTGTTCACCGACAAGACTCACTCCGAACGCTACAACCGCAAGTGGGACATGCAGTTCTCGCCGAGCATCTGCCATGGCTGCTCCAGCGGCTGCAACATTTCCCCGGGCGAGCGCTACGGTGAACTGCGGCGCATCGAAAACCGCTTCAACGGTTCGGTCAACCAGTACTTCCTGTGTGACCGTGGCCGTTTCGGCTATGGCTACGTCAACCGCAAGGATCGCCCACGCCAACCGCTGCTGGCGGGCGGCGCCAAGCTGAGCCTGGACGAAGCGCTGGACAAGGCCGCCGAGCTGCTGCGCGGGCGCAACATCGTCGGCATCGGTTCGCCACGGGCCAGCCTGGAAAGCAACTACGCCCTGCGTGAACTGGTCGGCGCCGAGCACTTCTACAGTGGCATCGAAGCCGGCGAGCTGGAACGCATCCGCCTGGTGCTGCAAGTGCTCAAGGACAGTCCGCTGCCGGTGCCGACGATGCGCGACATCGAAGACCACGACGCGGTGTTCGTCCTCGGCGAAGACCTGACCCAGACCGCCGCCCGCATGGCCCTGGCCCTGCGCCAATCGGTCAAGGGCAAGGCCGAGGACATGGCCGACGCCATGCGCGTTCAGCCATGGCTCGACGCCGCCGTGAAGAACATCGGCCAGCACGCGCTGAACCCGCTGTTCATCGCCAGCCTCGCTGAAACCAAGCTCGACGACGTCGCCGAAGAATGCGTCCACGCCGCGCCCGACGACCTGGCCCGCATCGGTTTCGCCGTGGCCCACGCCCTGGACGCCAGCGCCCCGGCCGTCGACGGCCTGGACAGCGAAGCGGCCGCCCTGGCCCAACGCATCGCCGATGCCCTGCTGGCGGCCAAGCGCCCATTGATCATCGCCGGCACCTCCCTGGGTTCCAAGGCCTTGATCGAAGCCGCCGCCAACATCGCCAAGGCCTTGAAGCTGCGCGAGAAGAACGGTTCCATCAGCCTGATCGTGCCGGAAGCCAACAGCCTTGGCCTGGCCATGCTCGGTGGCGAATCGGTGGACGCGGCCCTGCAAGCGGTGATCGACGGCAGTGCCGACGCCATCGTCGTGCTGGAAAACGATCTCTACACTCGCACCGACAAAGCCCGGGTGGATGCTGCCCTGAACGCCGCGAAAGTGGTGATCGTCGCCGACCATCAGAAAACCGCCACCACCGACCGTGCCCACCTGGTGCTGCCGGCGGCGAGCTTCGCCGAAGGCGACGGTACGCTGGTCAGCCAGGAAGGCCGCGCCCAGCGCTTCTTCCAGGTGTTCGACCCGACTTACCTGGACGCCAGCATCCTGGTCCACGAAGGCTGGCGCTGGCTGCATGCCCTGCGCGCCACCCTGCTGGACCAGCCGATCGACTGGACGCAACTGGACCACGTCACCGCCGCCGTCGCTTCGAGCAGCCCGCAACTGGCTCGCATCGTCGATGCCGCGCCATCGGCCTCGTTCCGCATCAAGGGCCTGAAACTGGCGCGCGAACCGCTGCGCTACTCCGGTCGCACCGCCATGCGCGCCGACATCAGCGTCCACGAACCACGGACCTCCCAGGACAACGACACTGCGTTCTCGTTCTCCATGGAAGGCTACTCGGGCTCCACCGAACCGCGCTCGCAAGTGCCGTTCGCCTGGTCCCCGGGCTGGAACTCGCCGCAAGCCTGGAACAAGTTCCAGGACGAAGTCGGTGGTCACCTGCGTGCTGGCGACCCGGGCACTCGCCTGATCGAAAGCCAGGGCGATGGCCTGAGCTGGTTCGCCAGCGTGCCACGCGCCTTCAACCCGGCACCGGGCACCTGGCAGGTCGTGCCGTTCCATCACCTGTTCGGCAGCGAAGAGAACTCTTCCAAGGCCGCACCGGTGCAGGAACGCATCCCGGATGCCTACGTGGCGCTGGCCAAGTCCGAAGCCGACCGCCTGGGCGTCAACGATGGTGCCCTGCTGAGCCTGAACGTGGCCGGCCAGACCCTGCGTCTGCCGCTGCGCATCAATGAAGAACTGGGCGCCGGCCTGGTGGCCCTGCCGGCCGGTTTGGCGGGTATTCCACCGGCGATATTCGGCAAAACCGTCGACGGTCTGCAGGAGGCAGCGCAATGAGCTGGTTCACCCCTGAAGTGATCGATGTGATCCTGACGGTCCTCAAGGCCATCGTGATCCTGCTGGCCGTGGTGGTCTGCGGCGCGTTGCTGAGCTTCGTCGAACGTCGCCTTCTGGGCTGGTGGCAGGACCGCTACGGTCCGAACCGCGTCGGCCCGTTCGGCATGTTCCAGATCGCCGCCGACATGATCAAGATGTTCTTCAAGGAAGACTGGACACCGCCGTTTGCCGACAAGGTGATCTTCACCCTGGCACCGGTCGTGGCCATGAGCGCCTTGCTGATCGCCTTCGCGATCATCCCGATCACCCCGACCTGGGGCGTGGCGGACCTGAACATCGGCCTGTTGTTCTTCTTCGCCATGGCCGGCCTGTCGGTCTACGCGGTGCTGTTCGCCGGCTGGTCGAGCAACAACAAGTTCGCCCTGCTGGGCAGCCTGCGGGCCTCGGCCCAGACCGTGTCCTACGAAGTGTTCATGGGCCTGGCGCTCATGGGCATCGTGATCCAGGCCGGCTCGTTCAACATGCGCGACATCGTCGAGTACCAGGCCCAGAACCTGTGGTTCATCATTCCGCAGTTCTTCGGTTTCTGTACCTTCTTCATCGCTGGCGTGGCCGTGACTCACCGTCACCCCTTCGACCAGCCGGAAGCGGAACAGGAACTGGCCGACGGTTACCACATTGAATATGCCGGCATGAAATGGGGCATGTTCTTCGTCGGTGAATACATCGGCATCATCCTGATCTCGGCGCTGCTGGTGACGCTGTTCTTCGGTGGCTGGCACGGTCCGTTCGGCATCCTGCCGCAACTGTCCTTCGTCTGGTTCGCCCTGAAGACCGCGTTCTTCATCATGCTGTTCGTCCTGCTGCGCGCCTCGATCCCGCGCCCACGCTACGACCAGGTGATGGACTTCAGCTGGAAATTCTGCCTGCCGCTGACCCTGATCAACATGCTGGTGACCGCTGCGATCGTTTTGATGAACGCGCCTGCGGCCGCGGTTCAGTGAGGATTTGACCCATGTTCAAATATATTGGCGACATCGTTAAGGGTACCGGTACCCAACTGCGAAGCCTGGTCATGATCTTCGGCCATGGCTTTCGCAAGCGCGACACCCTGCAATACCCGGAAGAGCCGGTCTACCTGGCCCCCCGTTACCGTGGCCGCATCGTCCTGACCCGCGACCCCGACGGCGAGGAACGCTGCGTGGCCTGCAACCTGTGCGCCGTGGCGTGCCCGGTGGGTTGCATCTCGTTGCAGAAAGCTGAAACCGAAGACGGTCGCTGGTACCCGGACTTCTTCCGCATCAACTTCTCGCGCTGCATTTTCTGCGGCCTCTGCGAGGAAGCCTGCCCGACCACCGCGATCCAGCTCACGCCGGATTTCGAAATGGCCGAGTTCAAACGTCAGGACCTGGTGTACGAGAAAGAAGATCTGCTGATTTCCGGTCCCGGTAAAAACCCTGATTACAACTTCTATCGTGTTGCAGGCATGGCCATTGCCGGTAAGCCAAAAGGCGCCGCGCAGAATGAAGCCGAACCGATCAACGTGAAGAGCTTGCTGCCTTAAGGAAGAAAGATGGAATTCGCTTTCTATTTCGCATCGGGTATCGCGGTGGTGTCCACGCTTCGTGTGGTCACCAACACTAATCCCATACATGCCCTGCTCTACCTGATCATTTCGCTGATCGCCGTGGCCATGACCTTCTTCGCCCTCGGCGCGCCGTTCGCCGGTGCCCTGGAAGTGATCGCCTACGCTGGCGCCATCATGGTGCTGTTCGTGTTCGTGGTGATGATGCTCAACCTCGGCCCGGCCGCGGTCCAGCAGGAACGCTCCTGGCTCAAGCCGGGCATCTGGGCGGGGCCGGTGATTCTCGCCGCCCTGCTGCTGGGTGAACTGCTGTATGTGCTGTTCGCTCACCAGAGCGGCCAGGCCATCGGCCACACCACCGTAGGCGCCAAGGCCGTGGGCATCAGCCTGTTCGGTCCGTACCTGCTGGTGGTCGAACTCGCCTCGATGTTGCTGCTTGCCGCAGCCGTCACGGCGTTCCATTTGGGCCGTAACGAGGCGAAGGAGTAATCACATGCCTGCTATCCCTCTCGAACATGGCCTGGCGGTTGCCGGCATCCTGTTCTGTCTCGGTCTGGTCGGCCTGATGGTCCGCCGCAACATTCTGTTCGTGTTGATGAGCCTGGAGGTCATGATGAATGCCTCCGCCCTGGCTTTCATCGTCGCGGGCGCTCGCTGGGCGCAGCCGGATGGACAGATCATGTTCATCCTGGTGATCAGCCTGGCAGCCGCCGAGGCCAGTATCGGCCTGGCGATCCTGTTGCAGCTGTATCGCCGCTTCCACACTCTCGATATTGACGCTGCCAGCGAGATGCGCGGATGAACCTTCTCTTCCTGACTTTCATATTTCCTCTTGTCGGTTTCCTGCTGCTGTCGTTCTCCCGTGGACGCTGGTCGGAAAACCTGTCGGCACTGGTTGGCGTGGGCTCCATCGGCCTGTCTGCCATCGTCACGGCCTACGTGATCTGGCAATTCAACGTCGCCCCGCCGGAAGGTGGCCGGTACGTGCAAGTGCTGTGGCAGTGGATGGCGGTGGAAGGCTTCACGCCGAACTTCGCCCTGTACCTGGACGGCCTCTCGGTGACCATGCTCGGCGTGGTGGTCGGCGTGGGTTTCCTGATCCACCTGTTCGCGTCCTGGTACATGCGCGGTGAAGCCGGTTACTCGCGCTTCTTCGCCTACACCAACCTGTTCATCGCCAGCATGCTGTTCCTGGTGCTCGGCGATAACCTGTTGTTCCTGTACTTCGGCTGGGAAGGCGTGGGCCTGTGCTCGTACCTGTTGATCGGTTTCTACTACAGCAACCGCAACAACGGCAACGCCGCACTCAAGGCGTTCATCGTGACCCGGATCGGCGACGTGTTCATGGCCATCGGCCTGTTCATCCTGTTCCAGCAACTGGGCACGCTGAATATCCAGGAACTGCTGGTCAAGGCACCCGAGCACTTCAAGGTCGGTGACTTCTGGATCGTCCTGGCGACCCTGATGCTGCTGGGCGGTGCCGTCGGTAAATCCGCACAACTGCCGCTGCAGACCTGGTTGGCGGACGCGATGGCCGGTCCTACCCCGGTCTCGGCCCTGATCCACGCCGCGACCATGGTGACCGCCGGTGTCTACCTGATCGCCCGTACCCACGGCCTGTTCGCCCTGGCGCCGGACATCCTGCACCTGGTGGGCATTGTTGGCGGCGTGACCCTGGTGCTGGCCGGTTTTGCCGCCCTGGTACAGACCGACATCAAGCGCATCCTCGCCTACTCGACCATGAGCCAGATCGGCTACATGTTCCTGGCCCTGGGCGTTGGTGCCTGGGAAGGCGCGATCTTCCACCTGATGACCCACGCCTTCTTCAAGGCCCTGCTGTTCCTGGCGTCCGGTGCGGTGATCGTGGCCTGCCACCACGAGCAGAACATCTTCAAGATGGGCGGCCTGTGGAAGAAACTGCCGCTGGCCTACGCCAGCTTCATCGTCGGTGGTGCGGCCCTGGCGGCCCTGCCACTGGTCACCGCCGGTTTCTACTCCAAGGACGAGATCCTCTGGGAAGCGTTCGCCAGCGGTAACCAGGGCCTGCTCTATGCCGGCCTGGTGGGTGCGTTCATGACCTCGCTGTACACCTTCCGCCTGATCTTCATCGCGTTCCACGGTGAAGCCAAGACCGAAGCCCACGCCGGCCACGGCATTGCCCACTGGCTGCCACTGTCGGTGCTGATCGTGCTGTCGACCTTCGTCGGCGCCCTGATCACCCCACCGCTGGCCGATGTGCTGCCGCAAAGCGTCGGCCATGCCGGCGGCGAAGCCAAGCACAGCCTGGAAATCGCCTCGGGCGCCATCGCCCTGGCGGGTATCCTGCTGGCCGCCCTGCTGTTCCTGGGCAAGCGTCGTTTCGTCACGGCGGTCGCCAACAGCGGCATCGGGCGGTTCCTTTCGGCCTGGTGGTTCGCCGCCTGGGGCTTCGACTGGATCTACGACAAACTGTTCGTCAAGCCATACCTTGCGATCAGCCACATTCTGCGCAAAGACCCGCTCGACCAGACCATTGGCCTGATCCCGCGCATGGCCAAGGGCGGTCACACCGCCTTGAGCCGTACCGAGACCGGTCAACTGCGTTGGTATGCGGCTTCCATGGCGGCTGGCGCCGTGCTGGTTATCGGCGCCATCGTGCTGGTAGCGGTCTGATATGAACCTTGCGAACTTGCGAAAGGAAACGAGCCCGTCATGATTCTGCCCTGGCTAATCCTGATCCCCTTCATCGGCGGCCTGCTGTGCTGGATCGCGGAGCGCTCCAGCTCCACGCTCCCGCGCTGGATTGCGCTGCTGACCATGTCCCTGGAACTCGCGCTCGGCCTCTGGCTGTGGGCGACCGGCGACTATTCATTCGCTCCGGCCCCTGGCGCCGATCCGACCTGGGCACTTGAGTTCAAGCACGCCTGGATCGCGCGCTTCGGCATCAGCGTGCACCTGGCCCTCGACGGCCTGTCGTTGCTGATGATCCTGCTGACCGGCCTGCTGGGTATTCTCTCGGTCCTCTGCTCCTGGAAAGAGATCCAGCGTCACGTCGGTTTCTTCCACCTGAACCTGATGTGGATCCTGGGCGGTGTCGTCGGCGTGTTCCTGGCGCTGGACCTGTTCATGTTCTTCTTCTTCTGGGAAATGATGCTGGTGCCGATGTACTTCCTCATCGCGCTCTGGGGTCACAGTTCTTCGGACGGCAAGAAAACCCGGATCTACGCGGCGACCAAGTTCTTCATCTTCACCCAGGCTTCCGGCCTGATCATGTTGGTGGCGATCCTTGGCCTGGTGCTGGTCAACTTCAACAACACCGGCGTGATTACCTTCAACTACGCCGACCTGTTGAAAGTGCAGATGTCGCGCACCACCGAGTACGTGCTGATGCTGGGCTTCTTCATCGCGTTCGCGGTGAAGCTGCCGGTGGTGCCGTTCCACTCCTGGCTGCCGGACGCCCACGCCCAGGCGCCGACCGCCGGTTCCGTGGACCTGGCGGGTATCTTGCTGAAGACCGCGGCCTACGGCCTGCTGCGCTTTGCCTTGCCGCTGTTCCCCAATGCCTCGGCGGAGTTCGCGCCGATTGCCATGACCCTGGGCCTGATCGGGATTTTCTACGGTGCGTTCCTGGCGTTCGCCCAGACCGATATCAAGCGCCTGATCGCGTTCTCCAGCGTCTCGCACATGGGCTTCGTGCTGATCGGGATCTACTCCGGCAGCCAGCTGGCCCTGCAAGGCGCGGTGATCCAGATGCTCGCCCACGGCCTGTCGGCGGCGGCGCTGTTTATCCTCAGCGGTCAGCTGTACGAGCGCCTGCACACCCGGGACATGCGTGAAATGGGCGGCATCTGGTCGCGCATCGCCTACCTGCCGGCCATCAGCCTGTTCTTCGCGGCCGCGTCCCTGGGCCTGCCGGGCACGGGCAACTTCGTCGGCGAGTTCCTGATCCTGATCGGCTCGTTCGTCAGTGCGCCTTGGATCACGGCGATTGCCACCTCCGGCCTGGTGTTCGGTTCGGTCTACTCGCTGATCATGATCCACCGCGCCTACTTCGGTCCGGCCAAGTCGGATGAAGTGTTGCGTGGCATGGACGGTCGCGAACTGATCATGGTGCTCGGCCTTGCGGTGCTGCTGGTTTACCTCGGCGTGTACCCGCAACCGTTCCTCGACACCTCTGCCGCCACGATGCATGGCGTGCAGCAGTGGCTCGGCACCGCCTTCTCTCAACTCGCTTCGGCCCGGTAAGAGCGCTATGGAATTCACGATTCAACACTTTATCGCGCTTGCGCCGCTGTTGATCACCAGCGCCACGATCATCGTGGTGATGCTGGCGATCGCCTGGCGGCGCAATCACTCGCAGACCTTCCTGCTGTCGGTGGCGGGGCTGAACCTGGCCCTGCTGTCGATTTTGCCGGCCCTGAAAGTCGCACCACTGGCGGTCACGCCACTGATGCAGATCGACAGCTTCGCCTGCCTCTACATGGCGTTGATCCTGGTCGCCACCCTGGCCTGCGTCACCCTCGCCCACGCCTACCTCGGCGATGGCGGTTCGGGTTACCCGGGCAACCGCGAAGAACTGTACCTGCTGATCCTGATGGCCGCCGCCGGCGGCCTGGTGCTGGTCAGCTCGCAGCACCTGGCCAGCCTGTTCATCGGCCTGGAACTGCTGTCGGTACCGGTCTACGGCCTGGTGGCCTACGCCTTCTTCAACAAGCGCTCCCTGGAAGCCGGCATCAAGTACATGGTGCTGTCGGCGGCCGGTTCCGCGTTCCTGTTGTTCGGCATGGCCCTGCTCTACGCCGAAGCCGGCACCCTGAGCTTCGTCGGCATCGGCCAGGCCCTGGCGGCCACCGGCCTGCCTAGCCCGATCGCGCAACTGGGCCTGGGCATGATGCTGATCGGCCTGGCGTTCAAGCTGTCGCTGGTACCGTTCCACCTCTGGACCCCGGACGTCTACGAAGGCGCCCCGGCACCGGTGGCGGCGTTCCTGGCCACCGCGTCGAAAGTGGCGGTGTTCGCGGTCATGGTGCGGCTGTTCCAGATCTCGCCCGTGGCCAGCAGCGGTGTACTGAGCAACGTGCTGACCATCATCGCCATCGCGTCGATCCTGTTCGGTAACCTGCTGGCACTGACCCAGAGCAACCTCAAGCGTCTGCTGGGTTACTCGTCCATCGCTCACTTCGGCTACCTGCTGATCGCCCTGATCGCCAGCAAGGGCCTGGCCGTGGAAGCCATCGGCGTGTACCTGGTCACCTACGTGATCACCAGCCTCGGCGCCTTCGGCGTGATCACCCTGATGTCCTCGCCGTACAACGGCCGCGACGCCGATGCCCTGTACGAATACCGCGGCCTGTTCTGGCGCCGTCCGTACCTGACCGCCGTGCTGACCGTGATGATGCTGTCCCTGGCCGGCATCCCGCTGACCGCCGGCTTCATCGGCAAGTTCTACATCATCGCCACCGGCGTCGAGGCTCACCAATGGTGGCTGGTCGGCTCCCTGGTGCTGGGCAGTGCCATCGGCGTGTTCTACTACCTGCGCGTGATGGTCACCCTGTACCTGATGGAACCGAACCTGCGTCGTCACGATGCCGAGTTGCACTGGGAACAGAAGGCAGGCGGCGTGATGCTGCTGGCCATCGCCGTGTTGGCGTTCTTCCTTGGCGTGTACCCGCAGCCGTTGCTGACTTTGGTCCAGCAGGCGGGCTTGGTGGGCTGATCGCCCAAGCGTTGTAGCCATCGAAAGTGCCCGTATCGCAAGATACGGGCATTTTTTTTGGCTCTCGTTCGCGAAGAGTGATACGAGATAAGACAAGAAGCGCGGACTGATTCAGGTCCTTGACGCTGCCACCTTATTCAATATGATTAACCTTGAATCAGATTGCTGTACAACGATACAAAATAAATCGCTAATCATCGGCCTGGAAGCGGTTGTTTGAGAAGGCTGGCTATTCCCGCCAATTGAAAGGGGTCATCCATCATGGCAACCACCACGAAAACTCGCTCTGTCACCGCCCACGTCCCAGTGCAACTGGCCGAAAAAGTCGACCTGATGGCTGAACGCCTTGAGCGCTCCAGGAACTGGATCGTCAAACAGGCTCTATCTGCTTGGATAGATCAGGAAGAGGAGCGCAGTCGTCTGACCCTCGAGGCCCTGGCCGATGTTGACGCTGGCCGTGTGATTGATCACCAGGCGGTCCAGGCTTGGGCCGATAGTCTCAATACCGACACTCCGTTACCGGTCCCGCGCTGATGGAGTTGAAGTGGACCAGCAAGGCACTGTCCGACATAGCCCGACTCTATGAGTTTCTGTCATCGGCGAACCAACCCGCTGCCGCACGAACAGTACAACAGCTCACGACTGCACCGACCTCATTGCTGGTCAACCCGCGCATGGGTGAACGCCTGGAAGAGTTCGAACCTCGGGATGTGCGCAGAATTCAGGTCGGCCACTACGAGATGCGCTACGAAATAGTAGGTTCCACCCTGTACCTGCTGCGCCTGTGGCACACACGTGAGGATCGATAACGCCGACTCGGCCAGCTTGGTCGCGATGACAGCGGCACCTTCAACATCGATGCAAGCTGACCCACCGCTTTCGCGAGCAAGCCCGCTCCCACAGAAACTCAACGCGCCTGCCAGTCAAAGTGCAAGACCATTTCTCCCGCCCTCTTGCAGCTTGCACGAACATAGAAAGCCACCTTAATACAACCAATTGTTTTTAAAGGCTTTTTTAAGATGCTTCGGCTGGCACGGCTGATGCAATTCATCTCATACGCGGCGTCGGCGCTTGAAGCCTGCCCGCATCCGTGAATTGCCGAGGAGCTACCCATGAATGCCATCGATCTGTTGAAAGCCGACCATGAGCGCGTCAAAGCCATCCTGACTCAACTGAGCGAGTCGACCGAACGCGCCGTGAAAAAACGTACCGACCTGTTGGCGAAACTGGAAATGGAAATTTCCATCCATACCCGCCTGGAAGAAGAAATCCTTTATCCGGCTTTCAAGCAGGCAGGTGGCAAGGAGGAGGCGCAGATGTACTACGAAGCCAAGGAAGAGCACCGCACCGTCGACTCGCTGGTGCTGCCTGACCTGAAGGCGACCGACCCGTCCACAGCGGAATTTTCCGGCCGGGCAAAAGTGGTCAAGGAGCTGCTTGAGCACCACATCGAGGAGGAAGAAAAAGAAATGTTCCCCCACGCGAAAAAACTGCTGGGCAAGGCAAAACTGGACGCCTTGGGTGCGGAAATGGAGACCATGAAAGCGCAGTACAAAAAAGAACTGAGCAGCGCCAGCCTCGCCGCCTGATCGTACGCCGCGGATGCGTCAGCCGTCGCCCGACGGCTGCACGCCCGAGGCGTTATTGCATGTGTTCGCGCAAGAACTCCACCAACGCCTGTACCGGGCGTGAGCCTTGGCGATGTTGCGGGTAGACCGCCGACAGCGCCAGGGGCTCGGTTTCGAACCCCTCCAACACCTTGATCAACCGACCATCCTTCAAGGCATCGCCGAGGATGAAGGTAGGCAAGTAGGTGACCCCCATGGCGGCGATGGCCGCGTCCCTGAGCACATCGCCGTTATTGGCGCGCATGCGCCCCGTGACCTCCAGGGTCAACGGTTTGCCGGCCCCCGCGAAACGCCACTGCACCTGGCGGCTGTGACCATAGGGCAGGCAGTCATGATGGCGCAGGTCTTCCGGTCGCATGGGTGTGCCTTTTTGCGCCAGGTAAGCCGGACTGGCGCAGTACACCCGTTCGATGGTCGCGATGCGCCGGGCAATCAGCGTCGAGTCCTCCAGCACGCCGATGCGCAGCGCCAGGTCATAGCCCTCCCCCAGCAGGTCCACCGAACGGTCGCTCAGGTCCACTTCGACGCTGACGCCCGGATAACGCTGCAGGAACTGCGGCAACAGGCTGCCCAGATGCGCCATGGCGAAGGACAGCGGTGCGCTGAGCCGAATCGTGCCACGGGGCTCACTGGTCTGGCCGCTGATCCCCTGCTCCACCTGTTCGACGTCATTGAGCAGACGCAACGACGCTTCGTAATAGCGCTGGCCCAACGGGGTGACGTCCAGCCGGCGGGTCGAGCGATTGAGCAAACGTACGCCCAGGCGCTGTTCCAATGCCATGAGCTTGCGGCTGACGAACTGCTTGGACAGCCCCAGCTTGTCCGCCGCGGCGGTGAAACTGCCTGACTCCATGACCTGGGCAAAGATGCGCATTTCTTCGAAGGGGTTCATTGTCATTCCTGGGGTGGACAGTCAGGGGGATGAGTTGGGCATTGTGGGTGGAGCAAGGCAGCTTGGAAAGGTGTTGGATGGGCTGACGCTATCGCGAGCAAGCTCGCTCCCACGGGGTTTGAGGCGTATTCAGGTTCTGTAATCACTGGGAACCCTGTGGGAGCGAGCTTGCTCGCGATAGCGGCGGATCAGCTTGCAAGAACCTGATGCCGGGCACAAAAACGCCCGCACAAGGCGGGCGTCATTGAGCATGAATTGCTTACTTGGCCGTCAGCGCCGAGTAGCTGTTCATCAGGTTGCGGTAGTTCGGAATCCGCTGGGACAGCAGGTTGCCCAGGCCTTCGATGTCGTTGCGCCAGTCGCGGTGCAGCTCACAGGCCACCGAGAACCAGTTCATCATCTGCGCGCCGGCGGCGGTCATGCGGACCCAGGCGGCCTGCTGCACGGTTTCGTTGAAGGTGCCCGAGGCATCGGTCACGACGAACACGTCGAAACCTTCGGCCAGCGCCGACAGGGTCGGGAACGCTACGCAGACATCGGTGACCACGCCCGCGATGATCAATTGCTTGCGGCCGGTGGCCTTGATCGCCTTGACGAAATCTTCGTTGTCCCAGGCATTGATCTGGCCTGGACGCGGGATGTATGGCGCGTCCGGGAACATTTCCTTGAGCTCCGGCACGATCGGGCCGTTGGGGCCTTGTTCGAAGCTGGTGGTCAGGATGGTTGGCAGTTCGAAGAACTTCGCCAGGTCGGCCAAGGCCAGCACGTTGTTCTTGAACTCGTTGGGCGAGAAGTCCTGGACCAGGGAAATCAGGCCGGTCTGGTGATCGACCAGCAGGACGACCGCGTCGTCTTTGTTCAGACGGTTGTAGGCGGGAACGTTGCTCATGGGATGACTCCTTTGGGATGGATAGTAAAACCTGTGGGAGCGAGCTTGCTCCGGGCGGCGTTCCGACGATGGCGGAGTGTCAGGCGACGGCAGTGCTGAATGTTCAACCGCTATCGCGAGCAAGCTCGCTCCCACAGAGGGGGTTGTGTGTTAGTTAAAAGGCAAAGCAGGAACAGCCAAACGCGCCCCAGAAACCTTGGAAATCACTGACCGGAACGTTCGACAGTCGTGCCCGTTCATGGCTGTGGGCATGCACCGTGCACGGACCACTGCACTGGTGGACCTGAGCCTGCAACGGCGAAGTCGGGCGCCAATGGCCCGGGACCTTGACCACCGGCGACCAGTCGGGCAAAACCGGGACGCTGGCCGGGCCGAGTTTTTCGAAATCACCAGCGGCGTACACCACCTTGCCGTCCACAACGGTCAGTACCGACTCGATCCACTTGATGGCTTCTTCCTCGACGCTGAAGAAGTCCGCGCTGAGGGCCGCCAGGTCCGCCAGTTGGCCGACCTTGATCTGGCCCTTCTTGCCCTGCTCCGACGAGAACCAGGCGCTGCCATGGGTAAACAGTTCCAATGCGGTCAGGCGCGGCAGGCCTTCTTCGTGCAACGAAAGACCACCGACCGTGCGGCCGCTGACCATCCAGTACAACGAGGTCCAGGGGTTGTAGCTGGAGACGCGGGTGGCATCGGTGCCGGCGCCCACCGGTACGCCTTCGGCCAACATGCGCTTGATCGGCGGCGTGGCTTCGGCGGCCTTGGCACCGTAGCGGTCGACGAAGTATTCGCCCTGGAAGGCCATGCGGTCCTGAATCGCAATGCCGCCGCCCAGCGCTCGCACACGTTCGATGTTCTTCGGCGTGATGGTCTCGGCGTGGTCGAAGAACCACGGCAGGCCGTTGAACGGAATATCGCGGTTGACCTTCTCGAACACGTCGAGCATGCGGCTGATGGATTCGTCATAAGTGGCATGCAGGCGGAATGGCCAGCGTTGCTCCACCAGGTGCCGGACCACCGGTTCCAGGTCCTGCTCCATGCCGGGCGGCAGGTCTGGACGCGGCTCCAGGAAGTCCTCGAAATCCGCCGCCGAGAACACCAGCATTTCCCCGGCGCCGTTGTGCCGCAGGAAATCGTCGCCCTGGTGCAGCTTGACGCTGCCGGTCCAGTTCTTGAAGTCGCTGAGTTCTTCCTTGGGCTTCTGGGTGAACAGGTTGTAGGCGATGCGCACCGTCAACTGCTGCTCGCGGGCCAACTGCTCGATCACCGCGTAGTCGTCCGGGTAGTTCTGGAAACCGCCGCCGGCATCGATGGCGCTGGTCAGGCCCAGGCGATTGAGTTCCCGCATGAACTGGCGAGTGGAGTTGACCTGGTATTCCAGCGGCAGCTTCGGCCCTTTCGCCAGCGTCGAGTAAAGGATCATCGCGTTGGGCCGCGCCACCAGCATGCCAGTGGGCTCGCCCTTGCTGTCACGCACGATCTCGCCACCCGGCGGGTTCGGCGTGTCACGGGTGTAACCGGCGACCCGCAGCGCGGCGCGGTTGAGCAAGGCGCGGTCATACAGGTGCAACACGAATACCGGCGTATCGGGGGCCGCCTGGTTGAGTTCTTCCAGGGTCGGCATGCGCTTTTCGGCGAACTGGAATTCGTTCCAGCCGCCGACCACGCGCACCCACTGCGGCGTCGGCGTGCGGTCGGCCTGGTCCTTGAGCATGCGCAAGGCATCAGCCAGGGACGGCACGCCTTCCCAGCGCAGTTCCAGGTTGTAGTTCAGGCCACCACGGATCAGGTGCAAGTGCGAGTCGTTGAGGCCGGGGATAACGGTACGACCCTTGAGGTCGATGACCTGGGTGCCGCTGCCCCGCAGGGCCATGGCCTCGGCATCGGTGCCTACCGCGACGAAGCGGCCCTGGCTGATGGCGACTGCGCTGGCCCGAGGCTTCTCGCGGTCGACGGTATGGAATTGACCGTTGAATAGAATCAGATCGGCGTTCATAGGGTTACCTTTGACGATAAGAGTGAATACGGTCCGTGGCGAGGGAGCTTGCTCCCGCTCGGCTGCGTAGCAGCCGCAAAAAGCCAGGGGCTGCTTCGCAGCCCAGCGGGAGCAAGCTCCCTCGCCACAACTATGTTTGTCATAACCGCTCAGCGATGCTCGGGCTCCAGATGCTCATGGGTCTTGGGTTCCAGCCAAGGCGCGAACAGGCGTGTCGCCAAAGGCATGCACACGTAGACCACCGAGAGCACGATGGTCAGGGTGATCAGGAACGTGGCGACCACGTAGTTGGACAGAAACGCGTTGAGCTGCAACAGCGGGCCCCAGAGCAACGGCACCAGCAAGGTGTGCGGCAGGATGACCAACAGCGTCACCACCGATTGCTTCCAGCGCGGCGGCGGTGTGGCGGCATCGGCCAGCGGGGCGAACCAGAATTCCTTGTGGGAGGCGACCTCGGTCTGGTCGCCATCGGCCAGCAGCGGCGCGGCCTCTTCCACCAGTTCGCGGCGCTCGGGCGAATCCAGCCAGCGTTGCATGGCCTCGGTGGAGCAGAACCGCAGCACACAGGTGAACAGCGACAAACCGCCCTGCTTGCCCCGCACCACATCCACCCCCAGATGCCCCGGCCACTGGCCAGCCACGCTGACGATGCGCCGCAACCAGGCTTCATAGGCATCATCCTGGCCGGCCTTGATCCGGTGCTTGACCACCAGGGTCACGATTTCATCGAGGCCGGGTTTGGCCGGGCTCCCAGGAGAGTCGATGGTTTGAGATTCAGACATGGCGAAGCACTCCAACAAAACGCGTGTTCATCGCCAGGCGCCCGGGCCCGGCGATCAATACGCTGGTAAATATGATCAACAGCAACCAACCGAACTGCCCTTCTTCCAGGCTCCATTGCGGATGCACCACCAGCAGCGCCACCGCCAGCAGAAACAGGATCGGCAGGCACGCCAGGCGTACCAACACACCGGCCATGATCAGCAGCGGACACAGCACCTCGGCGAAAATCGCCAGGATCAGGGTTGGCGCCGCCCCCAGGTGAAAGGGGTCTTCGATGCGGGTCAGCTCGACGCTGTAGTGCAACAGCTTCGGCAGCCCATGGACCCACAGCAGGAACAACCCGCCGCTAAGGCGCAGGAACAGCAAACCCAGGTCCTGCCACGGGCGTTCATCAGTCATGCTCATCGGTGGGCTCCGTCCGGGGCGGCCGAGGCCGCGGCCGGCAAGGGTTGGGACATGTGGCTGGCAATGCGCGAGCGCAGCCAGCGCTCGGCCGGGTCGTTGTCATGCACGCCGCTCCAGACCATCGACAGTTCGGCCGCATTGATCTCGAACGGCGGGTCCTCGGCACGCAGCGCGCAGCCTTCCACCAGCGCGCAGGCGGCATAGTCGGGCACGGTGGCGATCAGCTCGGTACCGGCCAGCAAGGCCCGCAGCCCGCTGAATTGCGGCACCGCCAGCACCACTTTGCGGGTCCGGCCAATGCGGGCCAGGTCCAGGTCGATATTGCCGCTCAAGTCGCCCGAAAACGAAACCATGGCGTGGGGCCGCGAGCAGTACTCGTCCAGGGTCAGCGGCCCCGGGCGCTTGTCGCCACGCAAGACCTTGCAAGGAATGTCCCGCAGTTTCTTACGCTTGGCATTGGCCGGCAGATCGGTGGTGTAGCTCACGCCGACGCTGATTTCACCGCTGGCCAGCAGCGACGACATCAGCAGGAAATTGGCCCGGCGCACCACCACGATGATCCCCGGCGCCTCTTCGCGCAGTTGGCTCAGCAATGGCGGAAACAGGCCGAATTCGGCATCGTCGGACAGCCCGATGCGAAACACATCGCAACTGGTGGATGGGTCGAACGCCTTGGCCCGGCTGACCGCGCCGGAGATGGTGTCCATGGCCGGTTGCAACTCTCGCAGGATCGCCAAGGCTCGTGGGGTCGGTTCCATGCCACGACCGTGACGGATCAGCAACGGGTCGTCGAACAGATCCCGCAGCCGCCCCAGCGCCGCGCTCACCGCCGGCTGGCCCATGAACAGCTTTTCGGCGACGCGGGTCAGGTTTTTCTCGAACATCAGCGCCTCGAAGATCACCAGCAGGTTCATGTCGAGACGGCGTAAATCGTTGCGGTTCATCGGTTTGGGCCCTGTTGGATGCCGATCCTGTGGGAGCGAGCTTGCTCGCGATAGCGGGGTGTCAGTCGGCGGCGATGTTGCCTGTTGCGCCGCCATCGTCGGAACGCCGCCCGGAGCAAGCTCGCGCCTACAGGTTTGTGGCTTGATCAGCCCCGGATGAACGCCAGCAGGTCCGCGTTCAGCCGGTCCTTGTGGGTATCGGTCAGGCCATGGGGCGCGCCCGGGTACACCAGCAACTGCGAGTTCTTCAGCAATTTGGCGGCGGCGATGCCGGCGGTTTCGATGGGGACCACCTGGTCGTCATCGCCATGGACCACCAGGGTCGGCACGTCGATGTTGCGCAGGTCTTCGGAAAGATCGGTCTCCGAGAACGCCTTGATGCAGTCGTAGGCGTTCTTGTGGCCGGCGAGCATGCCCTGCATCCAGAACCAGTCGATCATGCCTTGGGAGACTTTGGCGCCCGGACGGTTGGCACCGAAAAACGCGCTGGCCACATCTTTGTATAGCTGAGAACGGTCGGCCAGGGAGGCCTGGCGGAAACCGTCGAAGACTTCGATGGGCAAGCCGCCAGGATTGGCCGCGGTCCTGAGCATCAGCGGCGTCACCGCCGAGATCAGGCCGAGCTTGGCGACCCGGGCGGCGCCATGGCGGCCGATGTAGCGCGCCACTTCGCCACCGCCGGTGGAGAAGCCGAGCAGCACCGCATCCTTCAAGTCCAAGCGTTCGATCAGCTCGGCCAGGTCATCGGCGTAGGTGTCCATGTCGTTGCCGTCCCAGGGCTGGCTGGAACGCCCGTGTCCACGGCGGTCATGGGCGATCACCCGATAGCCGTTGGACGCCAGGAACATCATCTGCGCCTCCCAACTGTCCGAGTTCAACGGCCAGCCGTGGCTGAAGACCACCGGTTGACCACTGCCCCAATCCTTGTAGTAGATCTCGGTGCCGTCGCGGGTGATGAAGGTGCTCATGACATGACTCCTTGAGGTGGGTGGATCGCTTTATGGTCTGGTCAGAGGGGGCATGGGCGTGAGTTAAACGTTGTTAATTTTTTCGGGACTGAAGTGTTAAAAACCCGGATTAAGACTGCTTTTGTGGCGAGGGGA
>NZ_JACNDD010000229.1:0-6958 GCF_017351395.1 Pseudomonas sp. FW305-28 | reverse complement strand
ACGTGGTCATGCAGAGCCAGCTGGACCAGCGCGTCCATGAAGTGCAGCAAACCATCGCCAAGCGCGGCGGTGGCCTGCCGCCCGCAGGCGTGCTGGACCAGCAAGTGCTCGAGCGCCTGATCGTCGAAAACCTGCAACTGCAGATCGGCGAACGCTCCGGCATTCGCATTACCGATGAAGAACTGAACCAGGCTGTCGGCACCATTGCCCAGCGCAATAACATGAGCATCGACCAGTTCCGCGCCGCCCTGGCTCGCGACGGCCTCTCCTACGAGGACGCCCGCGATCAGATCCGTCGCGAAATGGTCATCAGCCGTGTGCGCCAGCGCCGTGTCGCCGAACGCATCCAGGTGTCGGAGCAGGAAGTGAAGAACTTCCTCGCCTCCGACCTGGGCAAGATGCAGCTTTCCGAAGAGCTGCACCTGGCGAACATCCTGATTCCTACTCCGGAAAGCGCCAACTCCGAAGCCATCCAGAGCGCTTATCGCCAGGCAATGGATGTCTACCAGCAGCTCAAGCAAGGCGCTGATTTCGGCCAGATGGCCATTGCCAAGTCGGGCAGCGACAACGCCTTGGAAGGCGGCGACATGGGCTGGCGCAAGCCCGCTCAACTGCCGCCTCCGTTCGACCGTGAACTGAGCGCCATGGCCGTGGGCGACATCACCCAGCCAGCACGCACCCCAGGCGGCTTCATTATCCTGAAAGTGCTGGAAAAGCGCGGTGGCGGAACCCAGGTCCGTGACGAAGTGCATGTTCGCCACATCCTGATCAAGCCAAGCGAGATTCGCAGCGAAGCCGAGACCAAGCGCCTGGCGGAAAAACTCTACGACCGCATCGAAGCGGGCGAGGACTTCGCCGAACTGGCGAAGAGTTTCTCCGAAGACCCGGGGTCGGCCCTCAACGGCGGCGATCTGAACTGGGTTGACCCGAATGCACTGGTTCCCGAGTTCCGCCAGGTCATGGCCGATACGCCGCAAGGCCAACTGTCCAAGCCGTTCAAGAGCCCGTATGGCTGGCACGTACTGGAAGTCCTTGGCCGTCGCGCCACCGACAGCACCACCCAGGCGCGCGAACAACAAGCGATGACCGTATTGCGCAACCGCAAATACGACGAAGAGCTGCAAACCTGGCTGCGTCAGATTCGCGACGAAGCCTACGTTGAAATCAAACTTCCTGGTGCAGACCAGGCAGCGCAGTGAAACCCAAGCGTTTCGCGCTGACACCCGGCGAACCAGCCGGCATCGGTCCCGACCTGTGCCTGCTGCTCGCCTCGCACCCCCAGCCGCACCCCCTGATTGCCATCACCAGTCGCGACCTGCTCCTTGAGCGGGCCGCGCAACTGGGGGTGGTCGTCGACCTGTTGCCGGTGACGCCGCAGGCCTGGCCGGATGCTCCGGCGCCCGCCAACAGCCTGTATGTCTGGGATACGCCCTTGGGCGCCCCGGTCGTCACCGGGCAGCTGGACAAGGCCAACGCAGCGTTCGTCCTGCAAACCCTGACCCGCGCCGGCCAAGGCTGCCTGGACGGGGTGTTCGCTGGCATGATCACCGCACCGGTGCACAAGGGCGTGATCAACGAATCCGGGATTGCCTTTTCCGGACACACCGAATTCCTGGCGGACCTGACCCACACCGCGCAAGTGGTGATGATGCTCGCCACCCGCGGCCTGCGTGTGGCCCTGGTGACCACTCACCTGCCCTTGCGGGACATCGCCGACGCCATCACCCCGGAACGCCTGGAGCGGGTCACGCGCATCCTGCACGCCGACCTCCAGGAAAAATTCGGCATCGCCCGGCCACGTATCCTGGTCTGTGGGCTCAATCCCCATGCCGGCGAAGGCGGGCACCTGGGCCGTGAAGAAATCGACATCATCGAACCCACTTTGGAGCGCTTGCGCAGCGAGGGCATGGACCTGCGTGGCCCGCTGCCTGCCGACACTCTGTTTACCCCCAAATATCTGGAGCACTGCGATGCAGTGCTGGCGATGTACCACGACCAGGGCCTGCCCGTGCTGAAGTACAAAGGCTTCGGCGCGGCAGTCAACGTGACGTTGGGCCTGCCGATCATCCGTACCTCCGTGGACCATGGCACCGCCCTGGACCTGGCCGGCAGCGGCAAGATCGATACCGGCAGCCTGCAAGTCGCCCTGGAAACCGCCTACCAGATGGCCGAGACCCATTTATGACCGAGCAATACCAACACCGCGCGCGCAAGCGCTTCGGCCAGAACTTCCTGCATGACGCCGGCGTGATCGATCGCATCCTGCGCTCCATCCGGGCCAAGCCCGACGACCGCCTGCTGGAAATCGGGCCGGGCCAGGGCGCCCTGACCGAGGGCCTGCTCGACAGCGGCGCGCAACTGGACGTGGTGGAACTGGACAAGGACCTGGTCCCGATCCTCAACCAGCAGTTCGCCGGCAAGAGCAATTTCAACCTGCACCAGGGCGACGCACTGAAGTTCGACTTCAATAGCCTGAATGCCGCGCCGAACAGCCTGCGGGTGGTGGGAAACCTGCCGTACAACATCTCCACACCGCTGATCTTCCATCTGCTGAGCAACGCCAGCCTGATCCGCGACATGCACTTCATGCTGCAGAAAGAAGTGGTCGAGCGCCTCGCCGCCGGCCCTGGCGGTGGCGATTGGGGCCGCCTGTCGATCATGGTCCAGTACCATTGCCGGGTCGAACACCTGTTCAACGTCGGCCCGGGGGCATTCAACCCGCCGCCGAAAGTCGATTCGGCCATCGTCCGCCTGGTACCTCATGCCGTCCTGCCGCACCCGGCCAAGGATCATCGCCTGCTGGAGCGGGTGGTGCGCGAAGCGTTCAACCAACGCCGCAAAACCTTGCGCAACACCTTGAAACTGTTGCTCAGCAGCGCCGAAATCGAAGCCGCCGGCGTCGACGGCAGCCTGCGCCCCGAACAGCTGGACCTGGCAGCTTTCGTACGCCTGGCCGACAAGCTCAGCGAACAGGTCGCCCCGCAAGCCGACGCCAGCTGAACGGGTGACAAGCGCTATCGGGCAGTACGCCAGTCTGGTCTACTACCCGATACTTGGCCTAGACTGATCTCCTGAGTCGCGCCCGCGTCCCGCTTCGTTTTTAAGGCCTTATTTGCATGTCTGATCCTCGTTACCAGGTCGACGTCAGCGTCACCACCCGTTTTCTGGCAGAACAGTCGCAACCCGAGCATGACCGCTTCGCCTTCGCCTACAGCATTACCGTGCGCAACAATGGCTCCTTGCCGGCCAGGCTGCTGTCGCGGCACTGGGTCATCACCGATGGCGACGGCCATGTCGAAGAAGTGCGTGGTGAAGGCGTTGTCGGCCAGCAGCCGTTGATCGACGCCGGTAAAAGCCACAGCTACAGCAGCGGGACCGTGATGACCACCAAGGTCGGCACCATGCAGGGTACCTACCAGATGCTGGCCGAGGACGGCACACGCTTCGACGCCGTCATCAAGCCCTTTCGCCTGGCCGTGCCCGGAGCGCTGCACTAATGGCCACGTATGCGGTCGGCGACCTGCAAGGCTGTCTCGATCCGCTCAAATGCCTATTGGAACGCGTCGCCTTCGACCCCCGGAAAGACACGCTGTGGCTGGTGGGCGACCTGGTCAACCGTGGCCCGCAATCCCTTGAGACGTTGCGTTTTCTCTACGGCATCCGCCAGTCGCTGGTGTGCGTGCTCGGCAACCACGACCTGCACCTGTTGGCCGCCTGGCAGAACATCGAGCGCCTGAAAAAGTCCGACACCTTGAGTGAAATCCTCGACGCCCCCGATTGCGTTGAACTGCTGGAGTGGCTGCGCCAGCAAAAGCTCATGCACTACGACGAGCCACGGAACCTGGCGCTGGTCCATGCCGGCATCCCGCCCCAGTGGTCCCTGCGCAAGGCACTCAAGTGCGCCGGCGAGGTGGAGCAGGCACTGCGAGACGACAATCTGTTCGCGCCCTACCTCGATGGCATGTACGGCAACGAGCCAGTCAAGTGGGACAACGACCTCACCGGCAGCGCCCGCCTTCGCGTCATCACCAACTATTTCACGCGCATGCGCTTCTGCACCCGCGACGGCAAGCTCGATCTCAAGGGCAAGGAAGGCATCGAGACCGCACCACCCGGCTACGCCCCCTGGTTCAAGCACAGCGAGCGCAAGACCCGTCACCTGAAAATCATTTTCGGACACTGGGCGGCACTGGGCGGTCAATGCGACGAACCCGGCGTCTTCGCCCTCGATACCGGCTGCGTGTGGGGCAGCGCCATGACGCTGATGAACGTCGACACGGGCGAGCAACTGCATTGCGATTGCGACGAACAGGGCCACGCCAGAATCCATCACCCGACCACTGCACCATTGCCGGCCGGCACCGCCGTTTGACCGGCGTTGCGCTCAAGCTACAGGAGTCCCTCATGACCGAATTCAAACGCATCCCCCCGGAACAGGCCCAGGCCCTGCGCGAGCAAGGCGCGGTCGTCGTCGACGTCCGCGACCCAGCCACGTTCGCGGCTCTGCACATCAGTGGCGCCAAGCACCTGGATAACCATTCCATCGCCGACTTCATACGTGCCGCCGACCTCGATGCGCCGACCGTCGTGGTCTGCTATCACGGCAACTCCAGCCAGAGCGCAGCCGCCTATCTGATCAGCCAGGGCTTCACCGACGTCTACAGCCTGGACGGTGGTTTCGAGTTGTGGCGCACGACCTATCCTGCAGAAACAGCGCAAGGCACCGCCGAATAATTTTTTATGCCGGCCAAGCCCGCGTGAACCGTGGGCTTGAGCGATGGCAGACGAACGGTCAGCCACAACTAATTACGTATTCCACCTTTACCTCCGTGATTCCGAACTATCCTTAGCCTCAGGCCATCCAAAACAGGGGAGAGCCGGTACACCGGCGCGCGGGTCATCGGGAGTCAGCTTTCAGGAGCCTGCATTCTTGAAAGCATTCTGGGGGGTAAACGGCAACTGGGTTCCCAGCGGCTGTCCAGCATCGACTGATTGATCCGACACCGGCTCCACGTATCGAGCGAGGTGACGTCATGAGCATTTTTAGCCACTTCCAGCAACGTTTCGAGTCCACGCGGCAAGAGGAATACTCGCTGCAGGAATACCTCGAACTCTGCAAGCAGGACCGCAGTGCCTATGTGTCGGCTGCGGAGCGTCTGTTGCTGGCCATCGGAGAACCGGAGCTGCTGGATACCTCGACCAACTCGAGGCTCTCGCGCATCTTCTCCAACAAGGTGATTCGCCGCTATCCGGCCTTTGCGGACTTCCACGGGATGGAAGAATGCATCGAACAGATCGTGTCCTATTTCCGCCACGCCGCCCAAGGCCTGGAAGAGAAGAAACAAATCCTTTATCTGCTCGGCCCCGTGGGTGGTGGTAAATCGTCCCTGGCCGAAAAACTCAAGCAACTGATTGAAAAAGTGCCCTTCTATGCCATCAAGGGCTCGCCGGTGTTCGAATCGCCCCTGGGGCTGTTCAATGCAACAGAGGACGGCGCGATCCTCGAGGAAGACTTCGGTATTCCACGCCGCTACCTCAATACCATCATGTCGCCATGGGCGACCAAGCGCCTGGCCGAGTTCGGCGGTGATATCAGCCAGTTCCGGGTGGTCAAGCTCTATCCCTCGATCCTCAACCAGATCGCGGTAGCCAAGACCGAGCCAGGGGACGAAAACAACCAGGACATCTCGGCACTGGTGGGCAAGGTCGATATCCGCAAACTGGAAGAATTCCCACAGAACGACGCCGACGCCTACAGCTATTCGGGTGCGCTGTGCCGGGCCAACCAGGGCCTGATGGAATTCGTCGAGATGTTCAAGGCACCTATCAAGGTGCTGCACCCGCTGCTGACCGCCACCCAGGAAGGCAACTACAACAGCACCGAGGGCCTGGGGGCCATTCCGTTCACCGGCATCCTGCTGGCCCACTCCAACGAGTCGGAATGGCATACCTTCCGCAACAACAAGAACAACGAAGCCTTCATCGACCGGATCTATATCGTCAAGGTGCCGTACTGCCTGCGAGTGACCGACGAGGTGAAGATCTACGACAAACTGCTGTTCAACAGCTCGCTGTCCAAGGCTCATTGCGCCCCCGACACCCTGAAGATGCTGGCCCAGTTCACGGTACTGTCGCGTCTCAAGGAGCCGGAAAACTCCAACATCTATTCGAAGATGCGTGTGTACGACGGTGAAAACCTCAAGGACACCGATCCGAAGGCCAAGTCGATCCAGGAGTACCGCGACAACGCCGGCGTCGATGAAGGGATGAACGGGCTGTCCACACGCTTCGCGTTCAAGATCCTGTCCAAGGTCTTCAACTTCGACCCCCACGAAATTGCCGCCAACCCGGTTCACCTGCTGTATGTGCTGGAACAGCAGATCGAACAGGAACAATTCCAGGCCGAAACCCGCGAGCGTTACCTGCGCTTCCTCAAGGAATACCTGGCCCCACGCTACATCGAGTTCATCGGCAAGGAAATCCAGACGGCGTACCTGGAGTCCTACAGCGAATACGGCCAGAACATCTTCGACCGCTACGTGCTGTACGCAGACTTCTGGATCCAGGACCAGGAATACCGCGACCCGGAAACCGGCGAAATACTCAATCGCGTGGCCCTCAACGAGGAACTGGAAAAAATCGAGAAACCGGCGGGCATCAGCAATCCGAAGGATTTCCGCAACGAAATCGTCAACTTCGTGCTCCGCGCCCGGGCCAACAACAACGGCAAGAACCCAACCTGGCTCAGCTATGAAAAGCTGCGGGTGGTCATCGAGAAGAAAATGTTCTCCAACACCGAAGACCTGCTGCCCGTCATCAGCTTCAACGCCAAGGCCAGCAAGGAGGACCAGCAAAAACACAACGATTTCGTCACACGCATGGTCGAACGTGGCTACACCGACAAACAGGTACGACTGCTTTCCGAGTGGTACCTGCGGGTCCGGAAATCGCAGTAAGC
>NZ_JACNDD010000228.1:0-6972 GCF_017351395.1 Pseudomonas sp. FW305-28 | reverse complement strand
CGCCCCAAGGCGCAGCAGGGCCTTGAACCGTTCGGGACTGACGGCCAGGCTGCGCAACCCCAGGCGCAGTGCGCGTTGGCCGGCGGGGCGCGGTACGGCTTGGTCGACCACCGCCCGGCCGATATCCAGCAGGTTGTGGTAATCCACGCCGGACGGGCAGGTGGTCTCGCAGTTGCGACACGACAGGCAGCGATCCAGGTGCAACTGGGTGCTGGCTGTCGCCGGCTGGCCTTCGAGCACTTGCTTGATCAGGTAGATCCGACCTCGCGGGCCATCCAGTTCATCGCCGAGCAATTGGTAGGTGGGGCAGGTGGCATTGCAGAAGCCGCAATGCACGCAACTGCGCAGGATCCGTTCGGCTTCTTCGGCGCGGGGCAGGTTTTTGCTTTCCTCACTGAACCGAGTCTGCATGCTAAAGCTCCGGGTACATTCGACCAGGGTTGAACAGTCCCAGGGGGTCGAGCTGGGCCTTGAGTTGCCGGTGATAACGTAGCAGCGCCGGGGCCAGTGGCTGGAACGGTGTGTCGCTGGCACCCTGGCGATAGCAGGTGGCATGGCCGCCCACTTCATCGGCCAGGGCTTGCACCGTGCCGGCCTCGGTTTTCAACCAGCGTTGCGCGCCACCCCAATCGATCAGTTGAGCGCCGGGCAGGGTGAGGGGGCCGGTGTGGTTGGGCAATGACAGGCGCCACAGCGGCAAGCCTTCGTCGAAAAATGCCAACCGATGTTCATTCAGTGCCGTCCAGTATCGATCGTCGATCACCTCGCCACCAAAACGTTGATGAGCGGCGCTGACCGAGCCTTCGCCCCCCTCCAGGCGCAGGTGCAGGCAGTCGCCGTCATGGCTGGCGGCGCTGATGGGCAGGGGCTGGCGACCCCATTCGGCGAGTGTCTCCAAGGCTTCGGCGCTGCCCAGCTCCAGACGGATGCTCAGGCTGTGACGGGGCTTGGGCAGGACCTTCAAGGACACTTCGGTGATCACCCCCAGGCAACCGAAACTGCCGGCCAGCAGGCGCGAGAGATCATAGCCGGCGACATTCTTCATCACCTCGCCGCCGAAGCGCAGCACGGTGCCGTGGCCGCTGATCAGGCGCGTACCCAGGACGAAGTCGCGCACCGAACCTGCCCAGGGGCGACGTGGCCCCGACAGCCCGGCGGCGACCATGCCGCCGACCGTGGCGTCGTCGCCGAACGCCGGCGGTTCGCAGGGCAGGCGTTGCCCGGCGGCCTCCAGGGCGGCGAGCAGTTCCCGCAACGGGGTGCCGGCCCGCGCCGTGATGACCAGCTCGGTGGGGTCGTAATGGACGATGCCACGGTGCACGCGGGTGTCCAGCACTTCGCCGGCCACTTCCCGCCCCAGGAACGCCTTGCTGTTCGAACCCTGGATGCGCAACGGCGTGGCGTTGGCCCGTGCGCGATTGACCTGTTCGAGCAACAGGTCGCTGGCGTCCTGGTCGGCTTCGCGGCTCATCAGAAACGCTCCAGTTCGGGAAACGGCAACTGCCCGCCATGGATGTGCATGGCACCGAACTCGGCGCAGCGGTGCAGGGTCGGGATGTTCTTGCCGGGGTTGAGCAGGCCTTGGGGATCGAACGCCGCTTTTACCGCGTGGAACAGGTTCAGTTCGTCGCTGTTGAACTGCGTGCACATCTGATTGATTTTTTCCCGGCCAACCCCGTGCTCGCCGGTGATGCTGCCGCCTACCTGGACACACAGTTCGAGGATTTTCCCACCCAGGGTTTCGGCGCGCTCCAGTTCGCCGGGCTGGTTGGCATCGAACAGGATCAGTGGGTGCATGTTGCCGTCGCCGGCATGAAACACATTGGCGACCCGCAGGCCATACTCGGCGCCCAGGCTGGCGATGCGTTGCAGCACTTCGGGCAGGGCACGTCGGGGGATGGTGCCGTCCATGCAGTAATAATCCGGCGCCAGGCGTCCCACCGCCGGGAAGGCGTTCTTGCGCCCGGCCCAGAACCGCAGCCGCTCGGCCTCGTCCCGCGCCTGGCGCACCTCGGTGGCCCCGGCCTGTTCCAACACCTGACGGACCCGTTCGCAGTCGTCATGGACATCGGCCTCGACCCCGTCCAGTTCGCACAGCAGGATCGCTTCGGCGTCCACCGGATAGCCGGCGTGGATGAAATCCTCGGCGGCGCGGATCGCCAGGTTGTCCATCATTTCCAGGCCACCGGGAATGATGCCGGCGGCGATGATGTCGGCCACCGCCCGCCCGGCCTTGTCCACCGAATCGAAACTGGCCAGCAGCACCTTGGCGACCTGGGGCCGGGGCAACAGCTTGACCGTCACTTCGGTGATCACCCCGAGCAAGCCTTCGGAGCCGGTGAACAGCGCCAGCAGGTCCAGGCCCGGCGAATCCAGGGCTTCGCTGCCCAGGGTCAGGCGTTCGCCTTCGACGGTGAGGATTTCCAGCTTCAGCAGGTTGTGCACCGTCAGGCCGTACTTGAGGCAGTGCACACCGCCGGCATTTTCCGCGACATTGCCACCAATGGAACAGGCGATCTGGGACGAAGGGTCCGGCGCGTAATACAGCCCGAACGGCGCCGCTGCCTGGGAGATCGCCAGGTTGCGCACACCCGGCTGAAGCCGTGCGGTGCGGGCGTCGGGGTCGATGTGCAGGATCTGGTTGAACCGCGCCATCACCAGCAACACGCCACTGGCCAGGGGCAGGGCACCGCCGGACAGACCGGTCCCGGCGCCCCTGGCGACCACCGGGACGTTCTGTTCATGGCAGAGCTTGAGCAGCGCTTGCACCTGCTCGACCCGCCTGGGCAAGACCACCAGCAGGGGCGTGGTGCGATAGGCCGACAAGCCATCGCACTCGTAGGGCTTGAGGTCTTGCTCCTGGTGCAGGATGTCCAGGTCTGGAATCTGTGCCTGGAAGGCTTGCAGCAGGGCCTGTTTGTCCACCTTCGGCAAAGGGCCGTCGAGGTGTTCGTCGTAGAGGATGTTCATGGAGTCGATACCCCTCAGTCGCCACGAATCCTTGTGGAACGAGTTTGCTCGCGATGGCGGTGGGTCAGCTTGCATCAGTGTTGCATGTGTCGCCGCTATCGCGAGCAAGCTCGCTCCCACATTGGGTTCATGTTGTTTTACGCATCGCCGTCACTGGCCCAACCCCTTGAGAAAACCACGGTACAGCGCAGCGGTTTTCCCCGGTTGCTCGATCATCGGCAGGTGGCCGATCCCGTCCCAGATTTCCACGCGCAAGTCCGCGATGCCCTTGCTCCACACCGGCACGCTGCTGACATCGATCACCCGGTCCTGGCGGCCCCAGAGCAGCAGCGAAGGGGCGCGAATGTCGGCCAGGTGGGGCTCCATCGACGGGCTGTCGCGAAAGTCGGTGTAGATCTCCGCCAGTTCTTCGCGGTGTTGTACATAGCGCTCGGCCACGGCCGCCATCACCATGCCCGGTACCCACGGTGGCGAGGCCATGGTCATTGCGTAGAACGGCATGAACTCCTCCCGCGAATGCACCAGGGACGGGTTACGACCGGTGGCCAGTTGGCGGTCCATGTCGCTGGGCTGGGGGGAGGTGACGCCGGCCGGATTGAGCAGCGCCAGGGTCAGCACGCGATCAGGCGAAGTGGCCGCCAGCCACGCGGCGAGATGGCCCCCCATGGAATTGCCGATCACATGGACCTTGTCCAGGCCGCAGGCGTCGAGCAACTCGATGATTCGCCGGGCCTGGGTCGGGATGTCGTAGCCGCCGCCGGCCTTGAAGCCGGTTTCGCCATGGCCGGGGAGGTCAGGGATCACCACCCGGTAATCACTGACAAAATGCCGGGCAACACGCAGCCAGAGGTTCTTGTCGCCGCTGTAGCCGTGCAGCATCAGGATGCTGGCGGACGCTTCATAAGGCCCGCCCTGCCAGGTCGACACGGTCATCTCGCTGATGGGCACGGTGATTTTGCGCAACCGGTAAAGGCGTGCCTCCAAGGCCATGCTCATGTCGTAGATCACATGGCCGATGCCGGGATACGTCAACCAGCTCCAGGCGATAAGTACAGCAAGAACTACCCACAACACCAGCATGTTTTGCCCTCCATGGGCTGCGACAGAATGTAATCAAACGGATCAGTCGGTAATAAGTGAAGCTTAAATCCGGGACATCGTTACTCAGGGGCCTCCTTTCGAAGGCTTACGGATTTCCTTGTCATGTATAGCCAAAATCCCATCAGAGTCTCGCATTTGAATGTGAATAAATACCCCTGCATCAGTGGTGGCTATTTGATGCCGCCCTGATAGACTCCAGACAACCCTATCCCGATGACTCGGGAACCCGCGGTGCAGAGGCGTCCATGCAAAAACCGGGAAAAAAGGGACTGACGTTGGCCAGGAGGCTCTATGTATCGCGCGCCCTGGGCCTGACGCTGGGGTTGTTGCTGGTCAGCGCCGCGCTTTATCCCCTCGACCCGGCACCCTGGGTCTGGAGCTTCATGCTGTTCAACGGCCTGCTCTGGCCGCACCTGTCTTATTGGTGGGCCCGTCGCAGCGCGGTGCCGTATCACGCCGAACACCGCAATCTGCTGATCGATGCCTTTCTTGGCGGCTTCTGGGTCGCGGCGATGCAATTCAACCCGCTGCCCACGGCCGTCACGCTGGCGATGATGGCGATGAACAACGTCGCCATCGGTGGCCTGCGTTTCCTGCTCGTCGGGGTGATGGCGCAGGTGGCAGGCATCGCTGTGGGCACGGTCATCTTCCCGCTGAGCAGCGTGCCCATGACCAGCCCGGCGCAGATCTACGCGTGTCTGCCACTGCTGTGCCTGTATCCGATGGCACTGGGCTGGATCTGCTTTCGCCAGGCCTACACCCTGGGCCGGCAAAAACGGGAATTGCTGGCCCTGAGTCGTACCGACAGCCTGACCGGGTTGCTGAACCATGGCGCCTGGAAAGATCGTCTCAACGAGGAATTCCAGCGTTGCGTGCGCCAACCTGCGGACGGGACGCCCCGTGGCGCGATTGCATTGATCGACATCGACCATTTCAAGGTCGTCAATGACACCTACGGCCACGGGGCTGGCGACATCGTGCTGCGTCAGCTCGGCAAGCTGCTCAGGCAGAACCTGCGTACCGCCGACGTTGTCGGGCGTTATGGGGGCGACGAGTTTGGCGTGATTCTGCCGGACCTGACCCAACACAACGCGGTGCAGGCCATGGACGGTTTGCGCGAGCGCTTCGCGACCCTCAGCTACGAGCGGGACCCGGCGCTGAAAGTGAGCCTGAGTATTGGCGTCGCGGTCTTCAACCCGGCTTATGCCGACGCGACCCTCTGGCTCAACGATGCAGACCAGGCGCTGTACGAAGCCAAGACCAGCGGGCGCAACCGGGTCACTTGCCACCGCCATCGACCGGTGTTGGAGGCGTCGACCGTTTCTGTCTGAGATGGCCTCTTGCTGCCTGGAGCCTTGGTTCATTGTCGGGTAGGGTGCCCATGGCACTCTCTCGATACGGAACAAGGATGAAATCATGACGATAACCGCTGTTCGCTCCCGTCTGGCCGTCAGCCTCGGCCTGAGCCTGGCCCTTGGCGCCTTCACCCCTATGGCCTTTGCCCAACCCCATCAACAAATCCTGAGCGATGCGCAGCAGTACAAGGGCGAGGCCCTGAAGTTGCTGGAGCGCCTGGTGAATATCGACTCCGGCTCCGGGTATGTGCCGGGGCTGACCCAGGTCGGCGACATTGCCATCGACGAACTGAAAAAGTTGGGCGCGACCATTGAGAAGGTGCCGAACTCGGACGGTACCCAGCACATCCTGGCGACCCTCAAGGGCACCGGTAAAGCGAAAATCCTGCTGATGGCCCACATGGACACGGTGTTCAAGGAGGGCTCGGCCGCCGAACGCCCGTTCCATATCAAGGATGGCCGCGCCTACGGGCCGGGAGTGATGGACGACAAGGGCGGTATCGTCGCGGGGATCTACGCCTTGAAGGTGCTCAAGAACCTGGATTTCAAGAACTACGCGCAGATTACTTTCCTGCTCGACGCCAGCGAAGAAACCGGCTCGGACGCCGCCACCGAGCTGATCAAGAAAACCGCCAAGGCCCATGACGTGACCCTCAACCTCGAACCGGGTCGCCCGGCCGACGGCCTGGTGGTGTGGCGCAAGGGCAGTGCGACGGCGCTGGTGGAGGTCAAGGGCAAAGCGTCCCACGCCGGCGTCGCGCCGGAACTGGGGCGCAATGCGGCGATGGAAGCCGCGCACCAGATCTTGCAACTGGGCAAGCTCGGCGACGCGGAAAAGAAAACCACCATCAATTTCACGGTGATCAAGGCCGGCGACCGGACCAACGTGATTCCCGACCAGGCGAGCGCCAAGGCCGATGTACGGGCGGCGGTGCCGGAAGAATTCGACCGCATCGAAAAAGACCTGGCCCGGGTCTCGCAGGACAAATTGATCGCCGACACCGAAGTCACCACCAGCCTCAAGCGCGGCCTGCCACCGATGCCCCAGACGGCGGAGTCGGACCGGTTGATGGCCATGGCCCAAGGCATCTATGGCGAACTGGGGCGCAAGCTCACCGAGGAAGGCAGCGGCGGCGCGGCGGATGCCAGCCTCTCGGCCGGTGTCGGCACGCCGACGCTGGATGGTTTTGGCATCGTTGGCGGGAATATCCATACGCCGGAGGAGTACGCGGAAGTCGAGAGCGTGGTGCCCAGGATTTATCTGCTGTCGCGGATGATCATGGAGTTGGCGGGGCGGTAACGCACCATGCCGTAACCTCGAGCGCCTCGAAACCTTGTGGGAGCGAGCTTGCTCGCGAAAGCGATCTGCCTGTCGATCAAGTGTTGGCTGACAAACCGCCTTCGCGAGCAAGCTCGCTCCCACAGGGAAATGCGCTATGTCGACGGACGCGCTTCGACGTCGTCCAGCGCGCGGTTTGCCAGCTGCCCACTCAATTCGATCAATTGCTGGATGCCCAGGGCAATGTGGTGCCTTGAGCCTTGAAGG
>NZ_JACNDD010000227.1:0-7088 GCF_017351395.1 Pseudomonas sp. FW305-28 | reverse complement strand
CGCCAATCCCTGTGGGAGCGAGCTTGCTCGCGATGAAATCGACACGGTTCCAGACCAAAACAAGTCTCCCGCATCGCCGGTAAACCCGGCTCCTACAGCCCCCACCTACACACCTCCACCAAGCTACGCATCCTTGCGCCTTTGCCTACAACTACGCCAGAATCCGCCCGCTTGTGCGCCTTGTCCCGGGGTTCTATTGTTTTCCTGCCACTGCCCATCAGTGGTCGGGTTTAGTAGCCCGGTTAAGGATACGGTCGCATGAGTCTCATCAGTCGGGCATTGCCCGCACTCGATGGTGGCTGTGCGCATGGCGCCTTCGGGCGCGCCGGGTTTTCCGTTTTCCTACCGGTCTACTAACTTGCGCACAGCTGCCTCCCTTTCGTTTAGTAGCGAGACGGTAGCGGCCTACTAACAAAGGAAACGTGAAAATGTTCAAAGCAACTCCAAATCCCCCAGATGCAGACCCCACCCCGAAATCCGCAAAATCCAAAGCCAAGCAGCAAGACGAAACCACCAAACGCGTGCTCGATCACTACTTGCAGCCCAAGCCTGATCAATCCAAAGACGAACCGAAACCGGGGCAGGTTTTCACCGTTGTGAAAGGCCTCGATAACGAATGCCTGCTCGCCAACCTCGCTGAAACGCTGGCGTCAGCCGATGCCATGGTCGCTGACCTGGCGTTCGACCTGAAAGGCTCACGACGCCATTTGGCGATGGGGATTCAGCAGTTGATTGAGCTGAGTTCGTTGTTGGCGAATCAGGTGTTGGATAATGTGGAGCCGCTACGCTAGGTAAACGGTTCCAATGAAAAAACCCGGCGTTTTGGCGCCGGGTTTTGCTGTGTTCATCCACAGATGTGGACGAGTTATCTCTAAATAAGAACTCTTCAACAACAACCGTTCCTCACCTCCCACACAGACCTTTCAGCGAAAGGCTGCAAACGGCCAAAGCGGCCAGTCGTAGAGGTGGTCGATTATTACAAGCCGGCTTAGTCATCGGACATAAGCGCAATCAGCGATTGCTACCTGCTCATGAAAGCCATCAACCTATTTCGAAGCTTCTTTTTGCGCAGCAATGGATTTCCAGTACCTATCTATCACTCTGTCCCAGCCGCCGGGACGATTATTACCTGTAGAAATGACAAACGAATTTTCATCATCTTTAAAGATATTGAACTCGCTTTGAACCTTCCAAAAAAACTTATCCTCTGCCATTTTTAATGGCTCACCGAAAGCCTGCTCCAATTGAACTTGAAGGTAATCCGAACCAACTGAACTATCGGCGCCATATTTAGACATATACATTATTTGATATATCGTTTGCGAAGCATCATCCAAGTAGTAGTAAACGACACTTCCAAAGAAGGGGTGAGCGACCTCCACAGTAACAAATCCGTCTTCTTTTTTTATAGAAAAGCCTTCAAATTTTTTTTCAACTGCACTGACGGACTGCCCAACTTTAACTTTGTCGAACGACGAAGGATAAATTCCTCCTTCAAAAAATAGATTCCCCAACTTAAGCCTTGAGAGTTCTAAATTTGTTTTTTCCAACTCCACCTTAATAGACGCCAGATCTGAAGACAAACGTGCTTTTTCAGCCAAATAAGAAAACTTATTGCTCTCTATATGCTTTTCAGCTATTAACTTCTGCCCATTAACATCCTTGAGCTGCCTCTCCAACTCACTCACTTTGTAATCACTCGCTGCCATTTGGGCCGGCAGCAATACCTCTTTATATAAGGCGATGCATATGGCAATAGTTCCGGCTACCGAAACGCCTGCTACGTAAACTGGATGATCGACCCAGCTTCGCTGGGACGATAGGCTCTGACTGGTCATACTTATCCTTTAATTAACCCGACTACCCTTCACATTGCCCACAAAACTAATTCCATCTAATACCTTATGAGAAAGAAGGGACAGATTTATTTTCAGCAAATAAATCGCCTTCTCTTTTCAGCAATTTTACTAAGGCCGGCCGCAGCATTTTTTGAATTTAATTCCGGACTGACAAGGGCACTCCTCGTTTCTTCCTACTTTCTGAAATTCACCCACCGGAAAACGTTTCTCAGTCACGTCACTCAGTATTTTTTTCTCCTTCATTACACGCTGGGCGAAAGCCCTCTCTTCCGCAGTAGCTTCAGAATTTGCATCAAGCACGATTATAGTCTCAGAATCGAACGCACCTCCGTGACTGACCGAACCAAAAACCACGATCTCTTTGGCGGTAGGAATCTTGTACCGCGCAACATGCGCGTAGAGCTTCAGTAGACTTGTGCGCTCTTTGACATACTCATCAAAGCTTTCGAATTCGTCAGACCAAGGAAAAAAGACAAAAACGAAAATTCTGCCTGCTCGCATCGTCGATGGCACAACCACCGAAGACCGTATATGTGCAGGTACAGAGCGATATTTTTCAAACAAAAAATTGGAAAGCATAGCCCTGGAAGTAAGATTTTCGGATGCCAGAGCTTCGACTGCTTTCGCATGACTAAGAATAGGCAAGTCAGCACCCTCACCTACTGTGGCCGCAACGATCGAATCGGCGAACCGCTTCAGAATCTCGTTCCATCCTTTCGCAGACTTACGTTTTGCATAGTGAAGCGCGTAAGGAACGGACGATCTGAAATGTTTCCACTCGAATTCAGGTATCGCAAACGGACCCATGCCGCTGGGGGTACGATTAGGCAACGCATTGAAGCCCTTTTCGCCCTCCTCCTGAAGATAAAACGCGAGCAAATCCTCCTCTCCCGCCACATTCACCAGATTGAGCTCACGAACCGCCCTCTCCTTGACCTGAAGGTAGTTAATGAAGTCAGAGGGAGTTGCCAATTCCTGAAGTAATAATTCAACTCCCTTGTCGTCTAAAACATGTACAAATGTTTTGGACGGATCAAGATCATTTACCATGAACGGCGTTTCAAGGATGAGGCTTTCGGGCGCGGAAAAGTAATAGCTCAGCGTTCCAGCGCTTCCTGCGGCAATACTGTCGAAATGACGCTTGGCGTCGTCAGAAACCCCTCTGGTGACGGCGATTAGATGAACTTTAAGATCCTTCGCAGCAATATCGAAAGGAAAGCGTTCCTGGCAGTTCTTGTTAAGGAAAACTTTGTCAGGGTAACGACGGATAAAGGACTCAGCAGCGTACAATTGTTTGGCAGACTCCTTGACTGCTGACCTATACCAGCGTTTCCAGGCGACATCGATAGGCTTGTCTGATTGAAACTTCACCTCCCCCTTGTCTGAAAAGAGAATCAACGTATTCTCAAAATAGACAGTCAGATCAATGAGCTCCTTTCCACCTCCAACGCCTCGATAAAGGCTGGGATATGCCCATAGACTCAAAAACGTTTCTCGTGCTATTTTTTCTAGAATACGCTCGCTTTCATTGACTCCGACCTCTTTGACCAACGGTTTTAGCATTGACCACAACTCCTGTTGTATTTTGAAAGCGAGTTTAAATTCTCATCATCACACAGAAAAATCTGGAATTTCGCACAAAGTATCAGTTTCTTATAGGCCAACATCGGCAAGTAACTCTAAACATTCTCAACGCACCTTTTGATATGAAAACACAAAAAAGGAAAAACTATTATTGAGCAAAGAAACATACTCCGCTCTTTCGTAAGGTCTACGTTACCCATAGGACGGACGTCACAATAAGAAAGGGGTAACAGCTCTGCTGTATCCATTACACACACCAGAAGAAAAGAAACCACCGCACTCGGACTTACGTGCACACCCATCACACTCTGGCACGTACTCGTTCTTCCAATCGCTGATGGACTTTCGGTAGTAGGGAAGCACATCGTCGTTCACCAAGCACAATTGGTGGTTATAGACAGACACGTTCATTCGATAAGCAGCCAAGATACCTACAGCCTCACTCAGAACGTCTCGGTAGTCTGCGGGGTCGATCCACAAGGCATCCAGATTGGCCCGCGTGAAGCCGATCATTTCCAATCCCATCAGCGTCACGTGATCAACGAAGAGTAGATTTCGAGCGATGTACTCGCACAGTTGCGGCAGACGGCTGATCGACTGCTTGTGCAGAACGATCCGAATTTCAACCTTCTGATTGAGCCGTTTGAGGTTGAGGATCCCCTGGACCGTTTCGTGAAATGCTCCAGGCGCCTGCACGATGTAGTCATGCAAGTCTGGATCATCCGAGTAAAGCGGGATCCCAACCATGATGTCGGGGTGATTGATCTCTGCATACTGGCGAGCAAAACACTCATCGGCAAACGTGCGCCCGTTTGAGAGTACGTGCACGACAGTTCTGGGAAGGTAGGACTTCATCATCCGGATGAGATTGATGAATCGAGCCCCGGCCAGCGTTGGTTCTCCACCTGAGAATCCTACCTCGGGTGTTTCCCTGGGGATCAGGGGAATCAGTGCTTCGAGCTCATCGAGGATCCAGCTGTCATCAATGTTTTTAGGCGGTTGAGAACACATCAAGCAGTAGTGATTGCACTGCTCGGTCACCAGCAGTGAGTTATGACCAGAGTTGGCCCTGAAAAGCACCCGAATCGCTTGACCGTCCAGGCGAATAATGTCCCCGTGCCCCAGATAGTGATAGTCGTTGGGTAGCAAGGTAAATGAGCTCTTCCCTTCCAGCTCCTGCACGCGCCATTCAAGACCTTCGGGAATCAAATAGTGCAGGTAGCCTTCAGGCAATTCCTGTTCAGAAACCAAAAACGCTCGCGTCGTCCGCAGCACCATTGGGATCGCCGGATTGGTGCTGACCTGAAGTAACAATGGACGATCCTGGACTTCGACCAGTTGGATTCGCCCGACTTTCCCAGCGAGTTTCAGCATGCGTTAGCCCATTGCATGAAGAGGCGGCGAGTAGAGGCGTCTGACTGCATCAGGCCGATGAGGTGCTTGAAGATCGACATGTTTCGCTTGCAGAACGAGGACTCAGCCTTTCTGCCTAGAACGTCCTTGAATATGGCGTGATGGAACACCGGTTCGGCGCCGCAGTAAGGTTCAAAAGCGCAGTCGGAACACATTGGCGCGCTCAGAGTGAACGACTGTTCCAAAGCATCGAGCAGTACATCAGAGAGGATGATGTCTTCGTAGCTGTCAGTCAGGATATTGCCCAACCGGAACGTCTGATCCCCCATCTCTGCGAGCATTCGACTCTCGTCAGAGGCATAGACTGAACCGTCATAGTTGAAGACGATTGCTGCGATACCGGCACCTGCGGGATTCATTAAGTCGACGTATCCCGGGTCATTGCTGGTCAGCATTTTCTTGAGAATCAGGGATGCATAGTGCTCAACGAAAGGGATGCCGGCTTTGTTCAGTTCAAGGATGTAGGCGAGCCCTTCCTTGTAGAACTCCAGCCAACGCTCCGTATCGTAGGTCATGAATTTGCGTGTTTTTATGGCGAAGCCATAGGGAGAAAGCGCCCGCAGGAAGATACCGTTGAAGCCCAGTCGAACATACTCATCGATGATCTCTCTGACACGAGGCAGGCTCTTGTCAGTGGTTGTCATTAGAGCGCTAACTCTGTCCACACCTAGGACATTGCGAGCCTTGGCCAAGCCTGCTTCAAAGCGTTCGAAACTATCACGACCTACGCGTGGCCGATTTGCATTGTGCAGGTCTGCCGGGCCATCGAGTGACGTCGAAAGAATAATGTCGTGCTTGTGGCAAAACGCGAGGACTTCGTCGGTGAGCAGCGACAATGTGGTGGCGATGACGAACTCAAGATCACGCTTTTCATCCAGGTTCCGTCGCTTTGCAGCCTCTACTACGTAGCGCACCATTTCGAAATTCAAAAGTGGTTCGCCGCCCTGGAACTCGATCTTGATCGCAGGATTGGGAGATCGGAAGACGAAATCCAAAGCCTTGTCCGCCATATCTGGCGTCATGTCGAAGGAAGTTTCGCCATCCATTTGCCGCGAGACCTGACAATAAGGGCAGCTGTGGTCACAGCGCAGTGTCACCACAAAGATGTGCAAGCTGGTGAACCCTGTCAGTCGCGAGAGTTTCGTACGCAGTTTCAATGCGAGCAGATCGAGGGGAGCCTGTTCGTCGGCATAGCGGATAAAATGCTTGGCCCGCAGCGATGCGAAGAGCGGATGCTCAGTTGCAAGATCTTTGGCGAGGAGGACGTGCAACTCTGGCTTTGCCACTTCCAGGTACTCGCCAGTCATGTTGGTAATGACGTAGTTATCACCTTCAAGACGGTCGAACTTGAACGGCAGCAGTTCGTATTTAGCGCGCCGGGTATAGGCATCCAGCCCCTGAAATTTACTCACTTGGGTTCAGCCTGGCGTTGGAGAAGGCCAGCCCTATTATGAGGTTGCGGATAGGGGCGGTTTCCGCCTGAAGCTGCGCACGCAACTGATAGTCGAGCACGTCCTTTCGGAACTCTTCAACGGCACGTTCAAAGGCTCCCCGCTCAGTTGTGATATTGCCAATCAGCGTGCAGAGAATGTTATCGCCGTCGACTTTCAGGTCGAGTGTGAAGGCATGCATAGCACGGTACGCTGCCTTCTGGATTGCTTCGGCTCCGTACAGCCGACCGTCGAAGGGCAGCTCCGCAAGGCCGGCCATCAGCGGCTCGAATAATGCGAGCTGTGAGAACTATGTGACGCGTGTGAGCTATGCGAATAGTGGGCAGCGACCATCTGGCCGTCTTCACCACGCTTGAGGATAAAACTGAAGAGGTTGTCGCCTTGACGACCAGTGACCATCTGCTCGCCAACATTGACGATTGGCAGTGCCCCGACCTGGTTCTCAAAGGCGGTGCTTTCATCTGCCTTATCGGTGTTGATCATCGCAACGGAGGCCGATGCTTGGTTGGCGGTTACGGCGGCAGTCAGAGTGGCAAGGGGCAACAGAAAATCACGCTTTTTCATTTCAACATCCCTGTGAATGGTGTGGTTATAACCACTATATAGTCGTTTCGTTTTAAGGCAAAGTGCCATTAATCGACTTTAGCGCCCACATCTCCAAAAGACCCTCACCCCGCTGCTGAAAATCCCCATGGAGAAAAACGGGGAAAAATTCACTTTCTCTCTGACGCAGCGGCATCAGGCCCAACATCCGCCAGCGCTGTGGACCGGTCGATCTCGA
>NZ_JACNDD010000226.1:0-7089 GCF_017351395.1 Pseudomonas sp. FW305-28 | reverse complement strand
AACTCCCTCAAACGACCATGATTGCGGGCGTTGAAGGTAAACGTCAGGCGTGTCAGGTGACTGAACCGGGCCTCGTCGTGCTCTTCACCGCTGTAGTCATGTTGATGAAAACAGTCGTTCAGGCACAGGTCGGCGAAATCTACCTGCATCTGCTGCAGTGCCTGTTCGCTTAGCTTGTGATTCATGCGGATCACGAACTGATGCTTGAGCCAGCGACTGGAGTGGAAGTTGCGGTAGAACTGATTGATCTCCTCCACGGCCTCTTCGGCGTTGTACACCAGGCGCATGAGCTTCATGTCGGTGGGCAGGATGTAGCGATTCTCTTCCAGCTGCTCGCGGATAAAGTCCAGGGCGCTTTGCCAGAACCTGCCCCCGGGAACATCCAGCAGGACCACCGGTACCAGTGGGCTTTTACCGGTCTGGACCAGCGTCAGGACTTCCAGCGCCTCATCCAGCGTGCCGAAACCGCCAGGGCAGAGCACCAGCGCATCGGCCTCCTTGACGAAAAACAGCTTGCGGGTGAAGAAGAAGTGGAACGGCAGCAGGTTCGACGTGCCTTCGACGGTCGGGTTTGCGTGCTGTTCGAAAGGCAGGGTGATATTGAACCCCAGGCTATGGTCACGTCCCGCGCCTTCATGGGCAGCGGCCATGATGCCACCGCCGGCACCGGTGATGACCATCATGTCCGAGCGGGCCAGCGAAGCGCCCAACTCTCGGGCCAGGCCGTACAGCGGATGTTCGATAGGCGTTCGGGCCGAGCCGAAAACCGTGACCTTGCGCCGGCCCTTGAATTGTTCGAGCGTACGGAAGGCGTGTTCCAATTCCCTCAGGGTCTGCAACGTGATCTTGGCATTCCAGCGGTTGTGATCTTCCTGGGCCATGCGCAGCACAGTCAGGATCATGTCTCGGTAAATGGGGAGGTTGGGGCTGTTGGGAGACACCAGGTTGAGTTGTTCTTCGACCTTGCGGGTGAGGTCGTGGCCGTGGTTCTCAAAATGACGACTGAGCAGGTCATTCGGTTTATAAGGCATTCAACTTCTCCTTCTTAACAAAACCCTGGCCCGGATGAGAGATTCATCAGGGCCACGACACTTCGTGTGTCGCCGTCAGCCCAGGCAGCGGCCTGGAGGTTGACCTGGCTTGACGCGGTCTGCAGCACGGCGACCAAGCCATCCAGCGGGTTCTGTTTTTCCCTTTTGATGAAAACAAGCACGCCAAGGTGTTGGCCGGGCAGCCTCTTTCTGCCCGATGCAAATACTCAGAATACTTCTGAATCTAGCCGATCTTTGCTGTCCTGATCATGGCGCTCAAAAGTGACCGTTGGCAACCGCTGGATAAGTGCACCGCAATATCGCACCGCTCGTCAGATTGCCGGCCGGGTGTGTGCCGCTCTGATTTACTGATAACAAGCGTGCCAATGCAATTTGGCGCTCAGGGCTGGTGCTAGGTGATGGATTGAAGCGGACGGGCATGGAGGCGGGAGAGATGACCAGGGTGACTCTGGAGCTCGACAGGCAGTTGTACTTGATGCTGTTGGAATCGGCACAGGCCAATCGGGTGAGTCTTGAGGAGGAATGCTGTCGTCGACTGGGAGGGCGGGCATGGCGCTCGCGCTACCTGCAGGCGCTGGTAGCGGAATTGCGCGCCGACGATGAGCAGCGGCGCGCAAGCTCGGGTTGATTACTTCTTCGTCTTGGCGGGTTTCGGGCAATCCGATTCCTGGAAGCGCTCGGTCGCGACCGGGCGGTTGGTCTTAACCTCGGTGAATTCGTAGCGCATTGTCGCGCCCTTGGCCATCAACTTGCGGAAGCCCGGATTGGTGCACACCGTGGAGCCCAGCTGGAAATACACGGCCTTGGGGTCTGCGCGCATTTTCTGGGCATGGCTGCTTTGCACGCTGAGGTGGTTGATCAGCTCGGTGCCTTCGACGGTATACCCCTGGTCGAGAATGTCTTCGTTGATCGCCCGCGGCGTACCGACGCTACTTTCCTTGGCAACGTTCTGCAGCATCTTGTTCAGTTCGAGTTCTTTCAGCGAGGCAGCCTGAGCGCTGAAGGACGTCGCCAGCAGAACGGCAACGGTAGGGACGATAAGGCGCAGCATGAAACTCTCCTGGTTCAGTGACTGGTGGTTCGACCGATCACATGACTGTGCGTTCAGTGGCCGGGGATTATAGGGGAGCCCGGGTGGACGGTACAGGCTCGTGCGCTCTGGTAGACTGCCGGCCTTTATTGCCCTGCCGAGTGTTGTTCGTGTCGAGTTTTCCTGTCTGTCGGCGTCGCCTACGATGAATCACGCCCCTAACGCCGTAGCCCGCCTGCGCGACCAGCGCATCGATGAAGGGATCAGGCCGATCCAGGCCCGAGGCTGGCGCGCCCCCCGTTGCAGCGCCTGTCGGGTGATCGAGAGCCATTGCCTGTGTGCCTGGCGTCCGAGCGTCGAAACCCGTTCCGGGGTCTGCCTGATCATGACCAACAAGGAAGTGTTCAAGCCGAGCAACACCGGTTGGCTGATCGCCGATGTGGTGCGTGACAACCATGCGTTCATCTGGTCGCGCACCGAGGTCGATGAGCAACTGCTGGCGTTGCTGAACGATCCGCAATGGCAGCCGTACCTGGTGTTTCCGGGTGAATACGTCGAGCCATCGCGGGTCACCCACACGGTGGACCTCGATCAGTCCAAGCGCCCGTTGTTCATTCTGCTGGACGCGACCTGGACGGAGGCGCGGAAGATTTTCCGTAAGAGCCCGTATTTCGACCGGCTGCCGATCCTGAGCCTGCTGCCCGACAAACTGTCGCGCTACCGCTTGCGTCGTTCGACCCGTAGCGAGCACCTGTGCACTGCGGAAGTGGCGGCGTTGTGTCTGGAACTGGCGGGGGACAGCGACGCCGCGTCGGCCCTGGAGGCCTATTTCGATGTGTTCAGCCAGCATTACCTGGGCGCCAAGGGCCAGCAGGAGGTCAACGTGTCGACCCCGGCCCATGCCGAGTTGCAACCCTTCATTCGTACGCCGCACACAGTATTGGCTCAATAGTGGCCCATACTGGACTCAGGGGCGGCCGTGCTGCTTGACCACCCCGGCTTCGCTGGGCATGCTTGGCGCCGACCAGGGCGCCGACCGTATTTGAAACGTCATGTTTGGCGTTGCACGTGCCCCTGTGGATGCCGCCGCAGGGCGGTGTCTTGAGTTGTCTTGGCGAGGCGCGAATGCATCGGGCCTGCCATTAAAAACAGGATCATTTGAAAAATGGCCACATACGAAATCCTGATTGCCGATGACCACCCGCTCTTTCGCAGCGCGTTGCATCAGGCAGTGACCCTGGGCCTTGGCCCGGATGTCCGATTGACGGAGGTGGCCAGTATTGCCGAACTGGAAGTCCAGTTGACGGCGAAGTCCGATTGGGACCTGGTGCTGCTGGATCTGAACATGCCCGGTGCCTATGGTTTTTCAGGGCTGGTGCTGTTGCGCGGCCAATACCCGCAGATCCCCGTGGTCATGGTCTCGGCCCAGGAAGAAGCGTCAGTGATGGTCAAGGCCCGGGAGTTCGGCGCCAGTGGTTTCATCCCCAAGTCCAGCTCCCTTGAAATGATTCAAAAGGCCGTGAAGGCGGTCCTGGACGGCGATGTCAGCTGGCCACCCCAGGCGTTTGAAGCCGTGAGCGTGTCCGAAGAGGCCAAGGCCGCCAGCGCGGGCCTGGCCAGCCTCACGCCGCAGCAGTTTCGGGTGTTGACCATGGTCTGCGAAGGCCTGCTGAACAAGCAGATTGCCTATGAACTGAACGTGTCGGAGGCCACTATCAAGGCCCACGTCACGGCGATCTTCCGTAAACTGAACGTACGCACCCGGACCCAGGCGGCCTTGCTGCTGCAACAACTTGAGTCAATTTCGCCGCCGGCTTAGTGTTCGGGTTCACGCTTTTTTGACCGGGTTTGAATTAGTTTCTCCACTCCTTTTCGATCAGTTGCTCACTCTATGTCACCTTTTAAAGGCCAGACCGGCCTGAAACGCATCCTCAACGCCTCCGGCTATTCCTTGGACGGGCTGCGCGCGGCTTTTGTCGGCGAAGCGGCTTTCCGTCAGTTGGTGTTGCTCAACGTCGTATTGATTCCGTTGTCGTTCTTCCTGAACGTCAGCCGTGTCGAACAGGCGCTGTTGATTGCCGTGTGCCTGCTGGCATTGATCGTGGAATTGCTCAACTCGGCGGTGGAGGCGGCCATTGACCGCATCTCCCTGGAGCTGCACCCATTGTCGAAAAACGCCAAGGACATGGGCAGCGCTGCCCAGTTCGTCGCCCTGACGATGATCGCGTTGGTGTGGGGCCTGATCCTGCTGTAACGGCTCAGGCAATGGCCGGCAACACGATTTCGTCGCTGCGCTGGGCCCCGGCGGTAAACGCCCGGCACAATTCGAGAAATTCGCGCATGGCTGAGGTCTGGTACTTCTGTTTGTGCCAGATGAAATAGAACTGCCGCGCCAGGTCCATATCCGGTGTTTCCACCGCGACGAGGCTGCCGCGGCGGAAGGCGTCGCGCAGGGCCAGGCGTGAGATGCAGCCAATGCCCAGGCCGGATTCAACGGCGCGCTTGATCGCTTCGGTGTGTTCCAGCTCCAGGCGGATGTTCAACGCGCTGCGGTGGTGGCGCATGGCCTGGTCGAAAGTCAGTCGTGTGCCCGAACCCTGTTCCCGCAGAATCCAGGCTTCACGGGTCAATTCCTCCATGGTCGCCTGGCCGCGTTTGGCCAGCGGGTGTTGAGGGGCGCAGAACACCACCAGTTCGTCCTCCACCCAGCTTTGCACTTCGATGTCCGGATGGCTGCAGTCGCCTTCGATTAGACCCAGATCAATTTCATAGTGGGCAACCTGGTGCACGATATTGGCAGTGTTCTGCACATGCAGCTTCACCTGGCTTTCCGGATGGCGCTGCATGAACCCGCCGATCAACAAGGTCGCCAGGTAATTGCCGATGGTCAGCGTCGCGCCGACCGCCAGTGAGCCGAAACCGGACTTGCCATTGAGCAGGTCTTCGATCTCCTTGGCCTGGTCCAGCAGCGCCACTGCCTGGGGCAGCAGCTGTTTGCCCAGGGCATTGAGGCTCAGGCGTTTGCCGGCACGGTCGAACAGCTGGCAGCTCGATTGCCGCTCCAGTTCGGTGATGGAGGTGCTGGCCGCCGACTGCGACAGGTTGAGCTGGCCCGCAGCGCGAGACACGCTTTCTTGCTGGGCGACGGCGACGAAGACTTGAAGTTGACGTAGAGTAAATCGCATATCGATATAACCGATAACCCTTATCTTAATAATCCATTTAACAGATATTGTCGCCGCCATTAGAATGCGATGCAATTGCGCAGATTATCGGCGCAGGCATCATTCCCAGGAGTCCCCGTACATGAGCAACATGAACCACGAGCGTGTCCTCAGTGTTCATCACTGGAACGACACTCTGTTCAGCTTCAAGTGCACCCGCGATCCGGGCCTGCGCTTCGAGAACGGTCAGTTCGTGATGATCGGCCTGCAACAGCCCAACGGCCGCCCGCTTATGCGCGCTTACTCGATTGCCAGCCCGAACTGGGAAGAGCATCTCGAATTCTTCAGCATCAAGGTGCCCGATGGTCCGCTGACTTCCCAGCTGCAGCACCTGAAGGAAGGCGACGAGATCATCATCAGCAAGAAACCCACCGGCACCCTGGTGCTGGACGATCTCAAGCCTGGCAAGCATTTGTACCTGCTCAGCACCGGCACCGGCCTGGCGCCGTTCATGAGCGTCATCCAGGATCCGGAAACCTATGAGCGTTTCGAAAAAGTGATCCTGTGCCACGGCGTGCGTTACGTCAATGAAGTCGCTTACCGCGAATTCATCACCGAGCACTTGCCGCAGAACGAGTTCTTCGGCGAAGCCCTGCGTGACAAGCTGATCTACTACCCGACTGTGACGCGCGAGCCGTTCGAGAACGAAGGCCGCCTGACCGACCTGATGCGCAGTGGCAAGCTGTTCCGCGACATCGGCCTGCCACCGATCAATCCGCAGGACGACCGCGCGATGCTGTGCGGCAGCCCGAGCATGCTCGACGAGACCAGTGAAGTGCTTAACAGCTTCGGCCTGACCGTTTCGCCGCGTATGCGCGAGCCGGGTGACTACCTGATCGAGCGGGCGTTTGTAGAGAAGTAAGCTGTTGTGGCGACTGATAGATCGCCATCGCGAGCAAGCTCGCTCCCACAAGGGATGTTCATTGAACACAGATTCTCTGTTCACAACAGACCCAGTGTGGGAGCGAGCTTGCTCGCGATGGCAGCGACTCGGTCCAACTGACTGAGCATAAAAAAGCCCGCGCCGCCTGATAAAGGCCGCGCGGGCTTTTTCGTTTCCGGGTTTTATCTACCGGCAGGAACGACTTCCAATACTCGGATCACCCCCGGTTGCGGGTAATGCCAGCGAACGTCCACATCCCAGAACTGCGCACCGTATTCCCGTTCGGCTGTGGGCATCTGGTACGCCGGGCGCGGGTCTTGGGCCAGGCATTGTTCGATCAGCTCCACCAACGGCTCTTCCAGGCGCGTGGCATGCTCGTGTGCTTGAACCAGGGCGGTGTCCGCCCATTGCACCGCAATCAACTCAGGCGCGGCGCTGGCGATGCGGTTGGAGGCCGAGGGGATGATATCGGCGTAGGGCACGTAGGGCTTGATGTCGAGCACCGGCGTGCCGTCCAGCAAATCGATACCCGAGAGCCACAGGCGCCCGGTTTCGACCCGTTCCAGCTTCACCACCGACTGCCCAATGCCGTTGGGGCGATGGGTGGCGCGGGTGGCGAACACGCCCATGGACTTGTTGCCGCCCAGGCGTGGCGGTCGCACTTTCAAGCGTGGCTTGTCCTCCAGGGCTTGGTGGAACAGGAACAGCAGCCAGACATGGCTGACCTGCTCCAGGCCTTGCACCGCCTCGCCCTGGTCGAACGGCGCCACCAGCTCCAGCACACCGCGTGCGGCCGGAGCCAGTTGCGGTTGGCGGGGGATGGCGAACTTCTCCTTGAAGCAGGAGCGGACGAAGCCGATGGGAGAGACGCTGTAGGTCATGGGTTGGGATCGAGGCGAG
>NZ_JACNDD010000225.1:0-7141 GCF_017351395.1 Pseudomonas sp. FW305-28 | reverse complement strand
GCTCCCACCCAGTTTTGCTCCCACAGTGTGTTTTCAACCAAGGACTTCTATGTCGCGTCGCATATCCCCCGTCATACCCGGCTTCGGGCTGACGCTGGGCTACACCCTGGTGTACCTCAGTCTGATTGTGCTCATACCCCTGGCGGCGATGTTCGTGCATGCCGCCCAACTCACCTGGGAACAGTTCTGGGCGATCATCTCGGCGCCGCGGGTGCTGGCGGCCTTGAAACTCAGTTTCGGTACCGCGTTGTACGCCGCGATCATCAACGGCGTGATCGGTACGCTGCTGGCCTGGGTGCTGGTGCGCTACACCTTCCCCGGCCGCAAGATCATCGACGCGATGATCGACCTGCCGTTCGCCTTGCCCACTGCCGTGGCCGGTATTGCCCTGACAGCGTTGTATGCGCCGACCGGCCTGGTCGGCCAGTTCGCCACCGACCTGGGCTTCAAGATCGCCTACACCCCGTTGGGCATTACCCTGGCGCTGACCTTCGTGACGTTGCCGTTCGTGGTGCGCACGGTGCAGCCGGTGCTGGCCGATATTCCCCGTGAAGTCGAAGAAGCCGCCGCCTGCCTGGGTGCCAAGCCGTGGCAGGTGTTCCGCCACATCCTGGTGCCGGCGTTGTTGCCGGCCTGGTTGACCGGCTTCGCCCTGGCCTTTGCCCGTGGCGTGGGCGAGTACGGTTCGGTGATTTTCATCGCCGGCAACATGCCGATGAAAACCGAGATCCTGCCGCTGTTGATCATGGTCAAGCTCGACCAATACGACTACACCGGCGCCACCTCCATCGGCGTGCTGATGCTGGTGGTTTCCTTCGTCCTGTTGCTGCTGATCAACCTGCTGCAGCGGCGCATCGAAACCCCATAAGGAGGCGCGAACATGTCCCAATCGTCTATTTCCGCAGCCTCCACCAACGCCGCCCGTCGCGGCAGTGCGACGTCGCGGCGCGTGCTGATCGGCCTTGGCTGGCTGATTTTCGCGCTGTTTTTGCTGTTGCCGCTGTTCATCGTGGTGTCCCAGGGCCTGAAGCTCGGGTTGGGGGCGTTCTTCACCGCGATCTTCGAACCCGACGCGTTGTCGGCGCTGAAGCTCACGGTGATCGCGGTGCTGATCTCGGTGCCGCTGAACCTGGTGTTCGGCGTCAGTGCCGCGTGGTGCGTGAGCAAATATTCATTCCGTGGCAAGAGCATGCTGGTGACGCTGATCGACCTGCCGTTCTCGGTGTCGCCGGTGATCGCGGGCCTGGTGTATGTGCTGATGTTCGGCGCCCAGGGCCTGTTCGGCCCGTGGCTGTCGGATCACGACATCCAGATCGTGTTCGCGCTGCCGGGCATCGTCCTGGCGACCATCTTCGTCACGGTGCCGTTCGTGGCCCGTGAGCTGATCCCGCTGATGCAGGAACAAGGCACCCAGGAAGAAGAGGCCGCGCGCCTGCTGGGCGCCAATGGCTGGCAGATGTTCTGGCATGTCACCGTGCCGAACATCAAGTGGGGGCTGATCTATGGCGTGGTGCTGTGTACCGCCCGGGCCATGGGCGAGTTCGGCGCGGTGTCGGTGGTGTCCGGGCACATTCGCGGGGTGACCAACACCCTGCCGCTGCACGTCGAGATCCTCTACAACGAATACAACCACGTGGCCGCGTTCGCTGTGGCGAGCCTGTTGCTGATCCTGGCGCTCTTCATCCTGCTGCTCAAGCAGTGGAGCGAAAACCGAATCAACCGCCTGCGCGCCAGCGCCGCGGAGGAATAAGTCATGTCGATCGAAGTCCGTAACGTCAGCAAGAACTTCAACGCCTTCAGGGCCCTGGACGACATCAGCCTGGACATCCAGAGCGGTGAATTGGTCGCGCTGCTGGGGCCGTCGGGTTGCGGCAAGACCACGTTGCTGCGGATCATCGCCGGCCTCGAAACCCCGGACCATGGCAACATCGTGTTCCACGGCGAGGACGTGTCCGGTCACGACGTGCGTGATCGCAACGTCGGTTTCGTGTTCCAGCACTACGCCTTGTTCCGCCACATGACGGTGTTCGACAACGTCGCCTTCGGCCTGCGCATGAAGCCCAAGAATCAGCGGCCGAACGAAAGCCAGATCGCGACCAAGGTCCACGAACTGCTGAACATGGTGCAACTGGACTGGCTCGCCGACCGCTACCCGGAGCAGCTGTCCGGCGGCCAGCGTCAGCGGATCGCCCTGGCCCGCGCCCTGGCTGTGGAACCCAAGGTACTGTTGCTGGACGAACCGTTCGGCGCCCTCGACGCCAAGGTCCGCAAGGAACTGCGCCGCTGGCTGGCGCGCCTGCACGAGGACATCAACCTGACCTCGGTGTTCGTGACCCACGACCAGGAAGAAGCCATGGAAGTCGCCGACCGGATCGTGGTGATGAACAAGGGCGTGATCGAGCAGATCGGCTCGCCGGGCGATGTCTACGAAAACCCGGCCAGCGACTTTGTGTACCACTTCCTCGGCGACTCGAACCGCCTGCACTTGGGGGAGGACCAGCATGTGCTGTTCCGTCCTCACGAAGTCTCGCTGTCGCGCTCGGAGCTGGAAGACCACCACGCCGCCGAAGTGCGCGACATTCGCCCGCTGGGCGCGACCACTCGGGTGACGTTGAAGGTGGAAGGCCAGAGCGAACTGATCGAGGCGGAAGTGGTGAAGGACCATGACAGCCTGGTGGGCCTGGCCAAGGGTGAGACGCTGTTCTTCAAGCCGAAGGTCTGGCAGAAGGTTTCCAACCTCTAAAAGCATCGCGAGCAAGCTCGCTCCCACAGTAGAACTTCAGTGAACACACTATTTGTGTACCTATGGAGATCCATTGTGGGAGCGAGCTTGCTCGCGATGGCGTCCTCGCTGTCCCCGATCAGAATCTGAATAACTCTACCCAGCCTTGCTTCGATTGGTTCTACGCTAACGCCTTTTCCCATCTCAAACCCTACCTAGACTCTGACTTGCCAGGAGGCGAGAGAGAGTCCAACGACGGACCGGTGTTATCTCCTGGCACCCTGATGCCAAGGAGATGAGTATGAGAATGGAAGTCAGTCGGCATGGCCCGTTTGGCTGTGCATTACTAAGCGTCTTGCTGGTCCCGGCCGCCAGCGCCGCCCCTACGTTGTCCCCCCAGATACCCTTCGATGTCACGGTGACCCACCCCGTTTCACTGGTCAGCCTGCAAGCCGATTTCGATGAGCTGTCGTGGCAGACCTTCATCGCCCTGAACTGGCCGGCGCTGGATAACGGTGATCCGAATACCGGCACGCCCATCGGCAAGCAGGATGGCGCCACCGTGTGGGAGAGCTGGAAAGAGAGCTACCAGATTTTCCGCGCCAAGGGCCAGACGCCGCTGCCCTGGAACGCATCGGCGACCCTCCCTGAAGCGTGCAAGTCGCTCAAGCCCGGTCGCCTGTTGCAGCAGATGGGCAAGGTGCCCGATGTGCTGGATGAGTTTATCCAGCCCTTCGAGAGCGGCCCGCTGGTGGACCAGAACGGTACCTACACGCGCAACGAAATCGTGGTCAACCAATCGATGTTCGACGGCATCGTCGACAACGGCCTGTACAGCATCGAAGGCCAGCAGAAATTCTTCGCCGCCAATCCGAACAACACCGTGGCGTTCAGCTGTGGTTCCACCCAGACCAAACAGGTCGGCGCGGTGATGGTGAAGGCATCGTGGAAAGTGCTGGGCCCCAACGACAACCGCCAGGATTTCCATACCGTCGATGCACTGGTCTACACCCCGGGCAACAACGACCCGAGCCATGGGCCGATCGTCGCGGAGTCATGCGTGTCCGAGCCGGTCGGGTTGGTGGGATTGCATATGGTTCATAAGACTACCAGCGCGGCGCAATGGGTCTGGTCAACCTTCGAGCATGTGAAAAACGTGCCGGAAAAAACCACGCCTGTGGCCCAGCGCACGGGGCCTTATCTGTTCTACAACGCGGCCAGCAAAAGCGACATCAACCAGCCGCCGCCACGGCCATGGAACCCGGCAGTCAAGGCGACACCCTCGCAGATCGTGCGGGAAGTGCCGCTGACCGAAGCCACCAAAACCCTCAATACCACCTATCAAACGCTGTTGCGTACGGTGAACAAGCAGAGTGTCTGGGCGAACTATCAACTCATCAGTACCCAGTGGCCGTCAGACCCACCCAAGAACTGCCAGGTATCGGCCGCCAACCCGCTGGGCAGCCCCGCGCCGTTGTTCCTGGCCAACGCCACGTTGGAAACCTATATCCAGGGCACCGTGCCCCAGGCGTCCTCCAGTTGCATGGCCTGTCACGGCAACGCGGCCACCCATGTCACCGAGTCTGCGCGCACCAGCTTCGCGGATTTCACCTATTTGCTTGAACGTGCACAGTCCACTGGCGGACAAGGAGTCAACCATGAGCAGTGATCTGGACAATTTCGTAGGCCTGTCTTCGGCCCTGACTGGCATTCCCGTAAATCGGCTGGCACCGGCGATCGACCAGGTGGGTCTGCCGCCAATTTTTCTCGCGTTCATCACCCCGCGTATCACCCCTGCTGTACTCAACACCTTGCTGACTCAGTACGCCACGCTGGCGGCGGACAATGTGCCCCCTGACCAGATCGCCCAAGCGGTGCTGATGAACGGATCGAACCCGGCTGTCACGCAAGCGGCCCACGCCGCGCGTTCGATCATGAAGTTGTGGTTGTTGGGCGTCTGGTATCAGCCCTATGCCACCGGTAACTACGCATCGACCGATTCGACGGTGGTGTCCGACCAGGCCTACATCCAGAGCTGGGCCTGGAAAATTGCCCAGGCCCATCCCATGGGCTACAGCGAGATGTTTTTCGGTTATTGGAACACCACGCCACCGAGCCTTGAGGACTACACCGGCGTGCCTGCCAACACGCAAGGAGCCTCGTCATGAGTACCGAACAAGCCGAGGTGATCATCGTTGGCGCGGGGCTGGCCGGCAGCATCATCGCTTATCAGTTGGGCATGGCTGGCGTGGATGTGCTGGTGCTCGAATCGGGTCCGGAGGTCCCGGCCAACCGTGCGCAATACCTGGAGCGTTTCTACACCGCCACCCTGAAGACCCCGGAGTCGCCCTATCCGCCAGTGTCGACCCTGAACTCGCCGCGTGACCCGAGCAAGGAAAATGCGCCTCGGGCAACCATCGCCGACCTGCTCGGTGGCTGGAACAAGCCGAAAACCAGCTACCTGGTGCAGAAGGGCCCGTTGCCCTTCAACAGCACCTATGAACGGGTGGGCGGCGGTACGACCTGGCACTGGGTCGGAACCTGCCTGCGCATGCTGCCGAACGATTTCCGCCTGAAGAGCAAGTACGGCGTCGGGGTGGATTGGCCGATCAGCTACGACGACCTGCAAAGCGCCTATTGCCGGGCGGAGGCGGAAATCGGCGTGTCGGCCAATGTCGCCGACCAGGCCTACCTGGGCATGACATTCCCCGAGGGCTATTCATTCCCGATGCACAGCATTCCGTTGTCGCTGGTCGATGGCAGTTTTGTCGCTGCCGTGACCGGCAAGAGCTTCGACGGCTTGCCGCTGGTGGTCAGTCCGACCCCGGCCGGGCGCAACTCCCAGCCCTATGCCGGGCGCCGGGTGTGCGCCGGCAATACCAACTGCACGCCGATCTGCCCGATCCAGGCCAAGTATGACGCCACCGTGACCCTGAACAAGGCCCTGGCCACCGGCAAGGTCCGGGTCATGTACCGGACCGTGGCCAGCAAAGTGACCGTGGGCCCGGACAAGAACATCAATGGCGTCGAATTCATTCAATACCAGCTTGGCGAGGGACCGAAGACGGGCTCCGGCGTGGCCATCGGGCAGCGTTACGTGATCGCGGCCCATGCCATCGAGACCCCTAAATTGCTGCTCAACTCCAAGACCCCGGCCTGGCCCGATGGCGTGGCCAATAGCAGCCACCAGGTCGGATGCAGCCTGTCCGACCACCCGATTTACCTGGCGTGGGGGCTGATGCCGGAAGGCAAGACGGTGTTTCCATATCGGGGCCCGGTGTCCACGGCGGGCATCGAGAGCCTGCGGGACGGCGACTTTCGCAGCCAGCGAGCGGCGTGGCGCATCGAAATCGGCAACGAGGGCTGGAATTGGCCGGTGGGCGACCCTTACGTCACCGTGGTCGATTTCATCGACGGCAAGAACATAAGTCGCACCAACCCGTTGCCATCGAAAAAGGACACGCAGCCCACTGAAGTGCTTTACGGCACGGCCCTGATTCAACGGCTCAACGACCTGTTCATCCGCCAGTTTCGGATCGCCTTTTTGGTGGAGCAGGTGGAGAAGGATCCCGACAAGGCCAAGAGCTACATCGTGCCCTCGACGGACAAGCTCACGGACGGGCTCGGCATTCTTCGGCCGGAAATCCACTACGAGCTGTCCGATTACACCAGGGAAGGTTTCAGGCGGGCGAAGATATTGGCGAGCCACATCATCAAGGACCTGCTCGGCGCGGAGGAACTGACGGCACCCATTGGCGAAGGGAAATTCACGCACCTAAAAGAGGATTACACCTTCCAGGGCGCCGGGCACCTGATGGGCACCTACCGCATGGGTGATGATCCGACCAAGTCGGTGGTGGACAAGTACCAGCGCAGTTGGGACCACAAGAACCTGTTCCTGGTGGGCGATGGCGTCTTCCCCAGCACCGGCACCTCGAACCCGAGCCTGACGATCGCGGCGTTGTCGTTCCAGGCCGGGGACACCATAGCCAACGACCTGAAGGCGGTGACGATGCAGGTCCAATCCAACATCGCCTGGCAGGGCACTGGCGTGCAGGTCAACGGGTTGGTTCCGCGCCTGGTTCGTTACGTCAGTGGGCTATGGTGTGCCAGTCCGCAGGGTGGCAATGTCGATGGAAATGGCGGTTCGCGGCACATCGACTACAGCAGCTATGCCTTGCCCGGTGCCGCCGAAGGCGCCTTGATCGGTCGTGTGGGCGATGGTGGCACGCCGTTCCTGGTGGGTGACCTGGCGCAGGTTCCGGGCAATCAGCAAGGGGAGCTGCAACTGTGCATCAACGATGACCTGACCGGGCAGTACGGATCTGGCTTGAAAGATAACACCGGTGCACTGACGATTCGGGTCGAATTCGGAGCCCTGTAACGCATGAGCGATAAGGCCTGACTCTTGTGGGAGCG
>NZ_JACNDD010000224.1:0-7180 GCF_017351395.1 Pseudomonas sp. FW305-28 | reverse complement strand
GTCTGCGTCATTCAATAAAAAGCCCGCCTGGCATCACTGCCAGGCGGGCTTTTTTTGCACTCAGGTGTTACTCGGTCGCCAGCACACCACGACGCACCTGGTCACGCTCGATGGACTCGAACAGCGCCTTGAAGTTGCCTTCGCCAAAGCCGTCGTCGCCCTTGCGCTGGATGAATTCGAAGAACACCGGCCCCATCAGGGTTTCCGAGAAGATCTGCAGCAGCAGGCGCTTATCACCCTGTTCGGAAGCACCATCGAGCAAAATGCCCCGCGATTGCAGTTCATTCACTGGTTCGCCGTGGTTCGGCAGGCGGCCTTCGAGCATTTCGTAGTAGGTGTCCGGCGGCGCGGTCATGAAGCGCATGCCGATGCTTTTCAAGTGGTCCCAGGTCTTGATCAGGTCATCGGTGAGGAAGGCCACGTGCTGGATGCCTTCGCCGTTGAACTGCATCAGGAACTCTTCGATTTGCCCGGCGCCCTTGGACGACTCTTCGTTCAACGGGATGCGGATCATGCCATCCGGGGCGGTCATGGCCTTGGAGGTCAGGCCGGTGTATTCGCCCTTGATGTCGAAGTAACGGATCTCGCGGAAGTTGAACAACTTCTCGTAGAAGCCGGCCCAGTAGGCCATGCGGCCGCGGTAGACGTTGTGGGTCAGGTGATCGATGATTTTCAGGCCCGCGCCCACCGGGTTGCGGTCCACACCTTCGAGGAACACGAAATCGATGTCATAGATCGAGCTGCCTTCGCCAAAACGGTCGATCAGGTACAGCGGCGCGCCGCCGATGCCCTTGATGGCCGGCAGGTTCAGCTCCATTGGGCCGGTCTCGATGTGGATCGGCTGGGCGCCGAGTTCCAGGGCGCGCTTGTAGGCCAGTTGCGAATCCTTGACCCGGAACGCCATGCCGCACACCGACGGGCCGTGCTCGGCGGCAAAGTACGAGGCCACGCTGTGGGGTTCGTTGTTGAGAATCAGGTTGATCGCGCCCTGGCGATACAGGTGCACATCCTTGGAGCGGTGGGTGGCCACCTTGGTGAAGCCCATGATCTCGAAGATCGGCTCCAGGGTGTTGGGGGTCGGGGATGCGAATTCAATGAATTCGAAGCCCATCAGGCCCATGGGGTTTTCGTATAGATCTGCCATGTCGGCGCCTCATCATTCTGGTCAATTAACAAAAAACGTTAGTTGCAGGCAATGCTGGAGACACGGGGCGGCGCGCAGGAAATGCCACGAACGCTGCGGGCGAGGAAATCGCCGTAGATCAGTTGAAACCCAAGTATCTTCATTGTCGACCCAAGGCTCTTGCGGGCGAGGCTTCTGCTGCCAGAAGACGTTATTCTTATATGCGTAAATCGATTCTACACAGCGTAACCGGATTTGTCCGCCTTCTGTATCAAATCGCCTTTTCCTTCGACCGCGCAAGGGGTTTGTTGCACAGGAAAATACCCACCAGGATCACGCCCCCGCCGACGCACATCAAGGCCGTGAGCCGTTCGTCCAGCAGCAGCGCCCCCAGCAGCACCGCCGTCAGAGGGTTGAGCGCGATGAATACGCCAGAGCGGGTCGCGCCGATCCGGCGAATGCCGTCATACCAGGCGATATAGGCCAGGGCCGAGCCCAGCACGCCGAGGTACAACAGGCTCAGCCATTGCTCCATGTCCAGCGCGCGCAGGGCATCGAGCCGAACCTCGCCCGCCGCCGCGCAGGTCAGCCACAACATCAGCGTGCCCAGCAGAATCGACCAGGTCACGGTCTGCAAGGGGCCGAGGCTGTCATTGAGTTTTTTCGAAAACAGCGAATAGATGCCCCAGCCCAGCACGCAGCCAAAAATCAACAGGTCGCCGATCCAGCCTTGCGCCGCGCCTTGTAGCAAGGACGGATCACGACTGACAATCACCAACCCCGCCCCGCCGATGCACAGCACGATGCCCGTCACTTTCAGGCGGCTGAGCCGCTCCTTGAACAGCCACCAGGACGCCAGCCCGATCACCGCCGGGTTCAAGGCCACGATCAGCGAAGCCCGCGACGCATTGATGTACTGCAAGCCATAGAAGAAGCACAGGTTGTAGAAAAAGATGCCGAAGAACCCCAGCGCCGCCAATTGCAGCCCCTGCTTCACAGTGGGCCTGGCCAGCGGGATCCCGGCCAGGGCGAGAAACGCCAGCAGCGCGAGACTCGCCAGCAGGAACCGCAGGCTGGCGGCAAACATCGGCGCCAGGGCATCGGCAAGGATCCGGCCGGCCACGAAGGTCCCGCCCCAGATCATGGTGACCATGGCGAGCTTCAGGTAGACGGGCAGGTCCGACAGGATCGGGACGGTTTGTTCGAGGGTTTTCATGGTTTCACCACCGCACGCTAATGAGAACAACGCAAAACCTGTGGCGGGGGGATTAATTGTGGGAGCAAAGCTTGCTCGCGATGAAGGCGGCGCGACTCAGCAGGCAAACCGAGTCATCGTTCATCGCGAGCAAGCTTTGCTCCCACAGGTTGCGACCTCGCTACAGGTGTTGTGCTGCTTCCTGATTCAAGTCAGATACCTCATTATCTGGCTCATGCATTGTCATCGTAAAATGAGCGATCACTCATGACCCTCACTCAACTCGAAATCTTCTCCCTGGTCGCCGAGCTGCGGGGTTTCACCGCCGCGGCCACGCGCTTGGGCATTGGCCAGTCCGCGGTGTCCCACGCCATCAAATCCCTGGAACAAGAGTTGGGCGTGGAGTTGCTCAGGCGCCATCAGTCGGTGGTGGAACTCAGCGACATTGGCCAGCAGCTTCTGCTGCGAGCCAGGGCCATGCTCGGGCTGGCCAACACCTTGCGTCAGGAAGCCGCCGATGCCCGGGGCATGCGCCGAGGCACCTTGCGCATCGGCTCGTTCGGGCCGACGTCATCGATGAAACTGTTGCCCGGAATCCTGCGGCGCTATCGAGCCTTGCATCCCGGGATCGAAGTGCACATCGACGAAGGGCCCGACAGGCAGATCATCCAATGGCTGGACGAACGGCGGATCGACGTCGGTTTCGTGGTGCTGCCCGAGGAGCGTTTCGATACGTTCGCGTTGCTGGAAGATCAGATGGTCGCCCTGCTGCCCGCCTCACATCCCCTCGCCGCCCAGGCCAGCCTGAGCCTCAAGGACCTGTGCAACGACCCCTTCGTGCACACCGAGGCGGGATCGTCGGAGCTGGTCACGCGCCTGTTCAATGCCGCCCGGCTGACACCGAACGTGCGCTTTCGTTGTTCGCAGTTGCTCAGCACCCTGGATGTCGTCAGGCGTGGCGAGGCGGTGAGCGTGGTGTCCGAAGGGTCATTGCCGGACGAGGGAAATCCCGGTTACGTCGCCCGGCCCTTGTCGCCGCGGGTGCCGCGCCAGATCGGCCTGGCGGTATTGGACAGCCGCCAGGCCTCGCCCGCGACCCTGGCGTTCATCGAACTGGTCCGACAGTCATGAGCCCGGCATCAAACCTGGGGGGAGCCTGGCATTGAACCTGTGGGAGCAAAGCTTGCTCGCGATGAAGACACCTCGGTTCTCCAGACCGCATGATCGTTCATCGCGGGCAAGCCTTGCTCCCACAGACTTCGCTCCCACAGTCACGCTGCGGTCAGCAAGCTCTCGGCAAGCCATCTATCATGGACGGCATCCGACGATTCCCCCTCATCCTTTTATTCTCAGGTTGTGTCGATGCCCTTGACCGCCACCCGCTCGCACACCCGGCCCCGTCGCTATTTGATCACCCTGCTTTGCGGCCTGGTGCCGATCCTTTCAGGGCTGGTCATTTTGTACATGCAAGCCGAACGGACGCTGGCGCAACACACCCGGCAGACCGCCGAGGAGTCGGTCAGGCAGATCGAACTGATGCTCGACAACACCGCGTTGGCGGCCCGTGAACTATTGCCCCTGGCCGGTCAGCCCTGCGAAGCGGTAAAGCTGGCCTTGCGCGAGCAAGTGACGCGCCGGCCCTTTGTCCGCTCGACCAACCTGATCTGGGACAACAACCTCTATTGCAGCTCGCTGTTCGGGGCGTTCGAGGAACGCGTCAACCCGAGCGACTATCACCGGGGCACGCTGTGGCTCCTGGACGGCAACCCGGTGACGCCGGACGCCGCGTTGCTAATCTACCGGCTCAATGAGGGTCGGCAAGGCGCCTTGGCCACCCTTGACGGGTATCACCTGGCCAACGTCCTGCGCCTGATCGGCCGCCAGACCCGGCTGCGGTTGCAAGTCGGGCCGAATTGGCTGGCGGCGGACGGCAAGGTCCAGCCAGCCCCCTTGCCCGGGTCGCCGGTGGCCCAGACCGAACTGGGTTCAGCGCGCTACGCCTTCAATGTAGAAGCCGGATTCGACGAGGGTGAAACCTGGCGCTACATGGCCAGGGAATATCCGCCGCTGTTCAGCCTGCTGATCTTCTTCGGCGTTGTGGCCGGGACGCTCGGACACTGGCTGCAACAGCGCGCCTCGTCTCCCAGCCGTGAATTGCAACGGGCGCTGGAAGCCGGCGAGTTCGTACCCTACCTGCAACCGGTCGTGCACAGCGACAGCAAATGCTGGGCCGGCGTCGAGGTGCTGATGCGCTGGAACCATCCCAAGGAAGGCCTGGTCCGCCCGGATCTGTTCATTCCCTTCGCCGAACACAGTGGCGTGATCGTGCCGATGACCCGCGCGCTGATGCAGCAAACCATGCACCTGCTAGCGCCGCTTGCGCCTCGCCTCGAAGCGCCGTTTCATGTCGGCATCAACATCACCGCGCGCCACTGCCAGGATCTGGCGCTGGTGGACGATTGCCGCGAGTTTCTCAATGCCTTCGCGCCGGGTGCGATGACCCTGGTGTTGGAGTTGACCGAGCGCGAGCTGATCGAACCGACCCCCGTGACCCGCCAACTGTTCGACCAACTGAGGGATTTGGGTGTCAAGATCGCCCTCGACGATTTCGGCACCGGTCATTCCAGCCTGGCGTATTTGCGCCAGTTCAATGTGGACTTCCTGAAGATCGACCAGAGTTTTGTCGCGATGATCGGTGCCGACGCCCTGTCGCGCCACCTCCTCGATAGCATCATCGAACTGTCGGGCAAGTTGGGCCTGGATATGGTTGCCGAGGGCGTCGAAACCGTCGAACAAAGCGACTACCTGAGCGCCCATGGGGTGAACTTTCTACAAGGCTATCTATTTGGCCGACCGATGAGCGGGCAGGCGTTCGTTGAGACCTTGACCGGCACTAATGGCAGTTAACTGCCGTCGATCTATTGACGATGTCCTGCCAATTGATAAAAGCGTTTACTGTTGTTACATAACGAAAAAGTTACGATTTACACTTTCTGGATTAACTACTACAATTTTTCTACCTGTGCCACATAACAGGAGAGAGTCATTAACACCGAGTCGCTTCAAGGCGCTTGGCTTATAGCTTTGTTTGCGGTTGGTATCAGCCAAATATTTTGATTGGAGTAATCATTTTGTCCAGACTCGCTGAATTTCGTGCAGCCGAAAAGGCCCTTCAAGAACAGCTCAAGCAGCTGGAATCGCTGAAGAACGATGCCGGGCTCAAGAAGGAAATCGAATTCGAGGAAAAGCTCCAGGGACTGATGAAAACCTACGGCAAGAGCCTGCGCGACATCGTCGCGATCCTCGATCCGAACCCGTCCAAGGCGAGCCTGCAATCGACCAAGCCCACCAAGACACGCCGCGCGCGAGTGGTGAAGGTTTACCAGAACCCGCACACCGGCGAGTTGATCGAGACCAAGGGCGGTAATCACCGCGGCCTGAAAGCCTGGAAAGAACAGTACGGTGCGGCGACCGTCGATTCTTGGCTGCGTGGTTGACAGTGCTTGGCTGACAACCCCCAAGACGCAAAAAAGCCCTGAATACTCAGGGCTTTTTTATGGGCTGGACTTTAGGATTAAACCCATTGGCGTATTACGCTAAAGGCGTCATAGTTTCAAACTGTTTCGCACCGACTGTATTTCATCCTGGCTTTCAACAAACACCTGCGCCTGCCCTGCATAGGACAGCACATAAGCCTTGCCCTCATTTAGTGCCGCGACGAGTGCCTGGGACAATACATGTCGTCCGTTTTGCGTGATCGTGCAAGTGGTTTCCAATGCAGTTACGCCGCCCAACATTGAGGCATGGACCTTAGTGCATACACTTTGGTAACCACCTTGGAAAAAATCCTTCTGGATTGACTTGCGCATTTCCAGCAATACGCCTTGCAAGTTGACCTGATGATCGGGCTCGACGGGGGTGGTGGTCAGTTCCATGACCATCACGGCGTTGCCTGCAGGATCACTTTTGGTTGCCCGTTGGCGCAGGGTTCCGGGGGGCGCCGAGGCCGATGCGTCTGCCGGCAGCGGTTCGACAACCCAGCCCTGGGGCCACAGGATCTGCGGTTCGGCGGCCTGGGCACCACCGACACTCGCAACACTGGCAAACAGCAGGACAAACAGCGAAAGGAACGGTCGAATCATTGCGAGGCCACTCAAGGACGAATCGTAAAGTCTGAAGCCCGGGGCAGCACCAGGCAATAGCCACGTGTGGTTTGGCGATGCCGCGCCCCTTGCGTATCATGGGCGCACCTGCAAGGAAGCCGTCTGACGCAAGCCCAGGAACCGTCGCGACCACGCTTGCGACGCCGTTTGCCCCACTTATTTTCCGGAGGGCCCATGAGCCTGCACGAACTCAATACTTTCCCTGGCGTCACCGCACAACCTGACGCCGCCACGGCCAGATTCGTCTTCAACCACACCATGCTGCGGGTCAAGGACATCACCAAGTCCCTGGATTTCTACACCCGCGTGCTGGGTTTCTCGCTGGTGGAAAAACGCGACTTCCCGGAAGCCGAATTCAGCCTGTATTTCCTGGCGCTGGTGGACAAGAACCAGATCCCGGCGGACGCGGCGACGCGTACCGAATGGATGAAATCGATCCCTGGCATCCTGGAACTGACCCACAACCACGGCACCGAAAACGACCCGGCGTTCGCCTACCATAACGGCAACACCGACCCACGGGGTTTCGGCCACATCTGCATCTCGGTACCGGACGTCGTCGCAGCCTGCGAGCGCTTCGAAGCACTGGGCTGTGACTTCCAGAAGCGCCTGAGCGATGGCCGCATGAAAAGCCTGGCCTTCATCAAGGACCCGGATGGCTACTGGGTCGAAATCATCCAGCCTGCGCCGCTGTAAAAC
>NZ_JACNDD010000223.1:0-7347 GCF_017351395.1 Pseudomonas sp. FW305-28 | reverse complement strand
CTCCAGCGCTCACGACATCATCAGGTTATCGGCGCCGGGTTGAACAAGGTGATGTCGTTGTACAGCTTGTGCCGCTCGGCCCAGGTCTGCTTCTTGCCGCTGGCCACGTCCAGATAGTAGTGGAACAGCTCCCAACCCAACTCTTCGATGGTCGCCCGTCCGGTGGCGATCCGGCCGGCGTCGATGTCGATCAGGTCCGGCCAGCGCTGGGCCAGTTCGGTGCGGGTCGAGACCTTCACCACTGGGGCCATGGCCAAGCCGTACGGCGTGCCCCGGCCGGTGGTGAACACATGCAGGTTCATCCCCGCCGCCAGTTGCAAGGTGCCGCAGACAAAATCACTGGCCGGTGTGGCGCAGAAGATCAGGCCCTTTTGCTTGAAGCGCTCGCCCGGGCCGAGCACGCCGTTGATCGCGCTGCTGCCAGACTTGACGATCGAGCCCAGGGATTTTTCGACAATGTTCGACAACCCGCCCTTCTTGTTGCCCGGCGTGGTGTTGGCACTGCGATCGGCCTCGCCCTTGGCCAGGTAGCGGTCGTACCAGTCCATTTCCCGCACCAGCTCCTGGGCGACTTCCTGGGTTTGCGCCCGGGAGGTCAGCAGGTAGATCGCATCGCGCACTTCGGTGACTTCGGAAAACATCACCGTCGCCCCGGCCCGGAGCAACAGGTCCGAGGCATAACCCAGCGCCGGGTTGGCGGTGATGCCGGAAAACGCATCGCTGCCACCGCACTGCATGCCCAGGATCAGCTCCGAGGCCGGCACGGTTTCGCGACGACGCAGGTCGAGTTTCTTCAGGCGTGTCTCGGCCAATTCCATGATCTGCTCGATCATTTCGGTGAACCCGTGACTGGAATCCTGCAAGCGATACAACCACGGCTCGCTGAGGTCCACCGAACTGTCGCCCTCATGCATCACCTGCCCGGCCTGCAATTTCTCGCAGCCCAGGCTGATCACCAGCGCTTCGCCACCCAGGTTCGGGTTGCGTGCCAGGTTACGCACGGTACGAATCGGGATGTACGCATCGGTGGCGGTGATCGCCACCCCACAGCCGTAGCTGTGGGTCAGCGCCACCACGTCATCGACGTTCGGGTACTTGGGCAGCAGCTCATCCTTGATGCGCTTGACCGCATGGTCCAGCACCCCGGTCACGCACTGCACCGTGGTGGTGATGCCCAGAATGTTGCGCGTGCCGACGGTGCCGTCGGCGTTGCGATAACCCTCGAAGGTGTAGCCCTCCAGCGGCGCATCGGCCACCGGCACATCAGTGGACAGCGGCAAGCTGTCCAGCGGCGGCGCGGTGGGCATACGCAACTGGTCTTCCTTGACCCAACTGCCACGGGGGATCGGTTGCAGCGCGTAGCCGATGACCTGGCCATAGCGAATCACCTCGCCGCCCTCGGGAATATCCTGCAGCGTGACCTTGTGGCTCTGGGGCACAAAGTCCACGGTGACCAGGCCGTCCGGGAACTCGGTCCCGGCCGGTACGCCCTGGTCGTTGACGACGATCACCACGTTGTCCCGCTCATGCAAGCGGATGTAACGGGGCGAGTCGGCATGTTCAATCAATTGCATTGCTGCCGCTCCTTCAGGATTTCGCTTCGGACAGGCTGGAGATGCCGGCATCCTTGGCCGTTGGTTCCTTGAGCACGACACGCTTGATCGGCCCCACGATGACCAGGTAGCTGAACACCGCCATCAGCGCGTTGCAACCGACGAACACCAGTGCCCACTTGAACGAACCGGTGGAGCTGATGATGTAGCCGATGACAATCGGCGTAGTGATCGACGCCAGGTTACCAAAGGTGTTGAACAGGCCACCGCTCAAACCGGCGATCTGTTTTGGCGACGTGTCGGAAACCACGGCCCAGCCCAATGCGCCCACGCCTTTACCGAAGAACGCCAGGGCCATGAAGCCCACCACCATCCATTCGATGTCCACGTAGTTGCACGCCACGATGCTGCTGGACACCAGCAGGCCGGCGATGATCGGCGCTTTGCGGGCGAAGGTCAGCGAGTGGCCCTTGCGCAGCAGGTAGTCGGAAATCACCCCGCCCAGCACGCCACCGATGAAACCGCAGATGGCCGGCAAGGACGCGATGAAACCGGCCTTGAGGATGGTCATGCCGCGCTCCTGCACCAGGTACACCGGGAACCAGGTCAGGAAGAAGTACGTGATGCCGTTGATGCAGTACTGGCCCAGGTAAACGCCCAGCATCATGCGATTGGTCAGCAGTTGACGGATGTAATCCCACTTCGGACCGTCGGCTTTCTTTTCCTTGCCCTTGTCCTGGTCCATGTCGACCATCGCGCCGTTGGCGGCGATGTGATTGAACTCGGCCTCGTTGATCATCGGGTGCTGACGCGGGCTGTAGATCACTTTCAGCCAGATCAGCGAGAACACGATGCCGATCACGCCCATCACGATGAACACGTGCTGCCAGCCGAAACGGTAGACGATCCAGCCCATCAGCGGTGCGAACAACACGGTGGCGAAATACTGCGCCGAGTTGAAGATCGCCGAGGCGGTGCCGCGTTCTGCGGTGGGGAACCAGGCGGCGACGATCCGTGCGTTGCCCGGGAAGGACGGCGCTTCGGCCAGCCCAACCAGGAAGCGCAGCATGAACAGCGCAACCACGGCCGTGGACATGCCGAATTCACCCACATAGCCTTGCAGCACGGTGAACAGCGACCAGGTGAAAATGCTCAAGGCATAGATTTTTTTCGACCCGAAACGGTCGAGCAGCCAGCCGCCAGGGATCTGCCCGGCCACATAGGCCCAGCCGAAAGCGGAGAAGATGTAACCGAGGGTGACGGCATCGATGCCGAGGTCTTTTTGCAGGCTGGAGCCTGCGATGGCGATGGTGGCACGGTCGGCATAGTTGATCGTCGTCACCAGGAACAGCATGAGCAGGATCAAATAGCGGACGTGTGTCGGCTTGGTCGCTTGCATGTAGATGTACTCCCACTATTTATTTTTATGCGGGTCAGCAGATTGTGACGCCAGGACGGGATCACCCGCCCTGGCGGTGTCGCACTTACGATCCGATGTAAGAAGTTTTAACCACGGTGTAGAACTCTTGCGCGTAGCGACCTTGCTCACGCGAACCATAGGACGAACCTTTGCGCCCGCCGAACGGCACGTGGTAATCCACGCCGGCGGTGGGCAGGTTGACCATCACCATGCCCGCCTGGGAATGGCGCTTGAAGTGGTTGGCATACTTCAGCGAGGTGGTGGCGATACCGGCGGACAGACCGAACTCGGTGTCGTTGGCCATCGCCAGCGCCGCCTCGTAGTCGGCCACGCGCACGACGTTGGCCACCGGGCCGAAGATCTCTTCGCGGCTGATGCGCATCGACGCTTCGCTGTCGGCGAACAGGGTCGGCGCCAGGAAGTAACCTTCGGTGTCGCACGTCACCAAACCACCACCGCTCACCAGCCGCGCGCCTTCGCTCTGGCCGATGTCGATGTACTTCAAGTCCTGGCTGAGCTGGGCTTCGGAAACCACCGGGCCGATGTCGGTGCCGGCCTTCAACGCATGACCGACCTTGATCGACTGCATGCGCTCGGCCATGGCCGCAACGAACTTGTCGTGGATGCCGGCGGTGACGATCAGGCGACTGGAGGCCGTGCAACGTTGACCGGTGGAATAGAACGCGCTCTGCACCGCCAGTTCGACGGCTTGCTTGAGGTCGGCGTCGTCGAGGATGATCTGCGGGTTTTTGCCGCCCATCTCCAACTGCACCTTGGCCTGGCGCGACACGCAGTTGACCGCGATCTGCCGGCCCACGCCCACGGAACCGGTGAAGCTGATGCCGTCGACTTTCGGGCTGTTGACCAGGACTTCACCGACCACGCGGCCGCTGCCCATCACCAGGTTGAACGCACCGGCCGGGAAACCGGCGCGGGAAATGATCTCGGCCAGGGCCCAGGCACAGCCCGGCACCAGCTCGGCGGGCTTGATCACCACGCAGTTGCCGTAGGCCAGGGCCGGGGCGATCTTCCACGCGGGGATGGCGATCGGGAAGTTCCACGGGGTGATCAGGCCGACCACACCGAGGGCTTCACGGGTGACTTCGACGTTGACGCCTGGGCGCACTGACGGCACGTAATCGCCCGACAGGCGCAGGCATTCACCGGCGAAGAATTTGAAGATGTTGCCGGCGCGGGTCACTTCGCCGATGGCTTCAGGCAGGGTCTTGCCCTCTTCCCGGGCCAGCAATTGGCCGAGTTCTTCGCGGCGGGCGAGGATCTCGCTGCCGACTTTGTCCAGCGCATCGTGACGGGCCTGGATGCCCGAGGTCGACCAGGCCGGGAAGGCGGCGCGGGCGGCTTCGATGGCGGCATTGACTTGCGCTGCGTCAGCCTTGGCGTATTCACCGATGACATCGGACAAGTCAGACGGGTTGATGTTGGTGCAATAGTCGGCACCGGCCACCCACTGACCGTTGATGTAGTTATCGAAACGCTTTGAATCTGCCACGGATGCTCCTCCTAACAAAAAGCCTGTCTGGTCTTGAGGCGTTCCCCCGCAGCGCGTGGGAACGATCAAGCCTTACGCAAAAAGCCGCTGATTACTCAGCGGCCTTGTCGGGTCTGTTATTGCTTGCCTTGCTTGTCGATCAGCGCGGCCAGGGCTTCGTATTCTTCTGGCAGCAGATCGGTCAGCGGCGTGCGCACAGGACCTGCGTCGTAGCCAACGATTTTCGCGCCGGCCTTGACGATGCTCACCGCGTAACCGGCCTTGCGGTTACGGATGTCCAGGTAAGGCAGGAAGAAGTCGTCGATGATCTTGCCGACGGTCTCGTGATCGTCGCGGGCAATGGCGTGGTAGAAGTCCATCGCGGTTTTCGGGATGAAGTTGAACACCGCCGAGGAGTAGACCGGCACGCCCAGGGCCTTGTAGGCCGCGGCGTAGACTTCAGCGGTCGGCAGGCCGCCCAGGTAGCTGAAACGATCGCCGAGGCGACGACGGATCGACACCATCAGTTCGATATCGCCCAGGCCATCCTTGTAGCCGATCAGGTTCGGGCAGCGCTCGGCCAGTTGTTCCAGCTGAGTGGCGTTCAGGCGGCAGACGTTGCGGTTGTACACCACCACGCCGATTTTTACCGATTTGCACACGGCTTCAACGTGGGCGGCAACGCCGTCCTGGCTGGCTTCGGTCAGGTAGTGCGGCAGCAGCAGCAGGCCCTTGGCACCCAGGCGCTCGGCTTCTTGAGCGTATTCGATGGCCTGGCGGGTGGCACCGCCAACACCGGCAAGGATTGGCACGCTGGTGGCGCAGGTATCGACGGCGGTCTTGATGACCTGCGAATACTCGCTGGCGGCCAGGGAGAAGAATTCACCGGTGCCGCCCGCTGCGAACAATGCAGAGGCGCCATACGGGGCCAGCCACTCGAGGCGCTTGATGTAACTGTCGCGATTGAAATCGCCTTGGGCAGTAAAATCGGTGACCGGGAACGACAGCAGGCCAGACGAGAGGATGGACTTCAGTTCTTGTGGATTCATTATTCGAACACCCTGGGACGCAAATGATTGTGTGAGATGGTTAAGCTTCGGCCAGAAGTTGTAGGTCATCGTACAACTTAAATAATCTGCGTCAACTGCATTTCGTCATCGAAGGGTAAAAAAGGCCGACGGACCGTTCGTCAGCACTGTCGACTCTGCCAGTAGGCGTGACGGTGTGTTGCCGGCATAACGCAGCAGTGGCCGTGCGACCGCCCGGCCGGTGTTTTCTGGCTAGCTATCTAACAGTGAGTCACCGTATGCGACGTGCACGGTCGCCTCACAGGGAGAGACACCATGGCTAATTTTGCACTGCCCATCCTCACCCAGTTCTCAGGCAACAAACCCGCCGAGAAGGTCACGATCAACCTGTCGAAGCTGGGGGCCAATCTGGAAGTCCAGATTCCTGACTCGAATGAAATCTCCGCCGATTGGTCGGTCTACCCGATTCTCGGCGCCAACAAGGATCATCCCGACTGGTCCGGCCAGCAGGTGGCGGCCGGCACCTGGGACGATGCCAACGACGGCATGGTGAAACTGACGGGGCTGAAAGTCACCGTGCCCAAGGCGGAACTGCAAAAGTATCTGGGCCGGCAGGTTGAACTGCGCTACCGGTTTGCCAATGAGTCGGGGTATGACTTGTATTCCGACCCGTCGGTGAAGTTGAAGATCGAGCCCTAGGCGCCCAGGCACGGCGGCGGCTGACCCGACGCCATCGCGAGCAGGCTCGCTCCCACAGGGGGATTGTGGCGGACCTGAATCCAGAGACCACAGGAGATCAATTGTGGGAGCGAGCTTGCTCGCGAATAGGCCACTCATCCAGCCTATCTATAAGCTGCCCCTCCGCCATCGCGAGCAAGCTCGCTCCCACAGGGGGATTTTGTGGCGGACTTTAATCCAGTGATCACAAGAAATCACTGTGGGAGCGAGCCTGCTCGCGATAGCGGTGGCTCGACTGGTCAGATCAACCCTGGGCCTGGGCCTCTTCATGAGCCTGGCGCAGCCGCTCGCGGCTATTGGTCAGATGCAAGCGCATGGCCGCACGGGCCGCGTCGGAGTCCTGGCGGGCGATGGCTTCGTAGATTTCCTCGTGCTCGCGGCTCAGGCGATCCATGTAGTGCTGGTGGTCGTCGTGGGCCAGGCGCGCCGAGTTCAGCCGGGTACGCGGGATGATGCTGGTGCCCAGGTGGGTCATGATGTCGGTGAAGTAGCGGTTGCCGGTGGACAGGGCGATTTCCAGGTGGAAGGCGAAGTCCGAGGCCACCGCGTCGCTGGCGTGGGCGGCACTTTCCTTCAAGGCGTCGAGGGCGGCGCGCATCGTCGCCAGTTGCTCTTCGCTACGGCGTTGCGCCGCGAGCCCGGCGGATTCCACTTCCAGGCTGATGCGCAACTCCAGGATCGCCAGCACGTCCCGCAAGGTGACGACCGTGGCCGGGTCGATGCGAAAACCGCTCGGGCTGGGCGTGTCCAGCACGAAGGTGCCGATGCCATGGCGGGTTTCCACCTGGCCGGCGGCCTGCAACCGGGAAATCGCCTCGCGCACCACGGTGCGGCTGACGCCATGGGCTTCCATGATCGCCGACTCGGTGGGCAATTTATCGCCACGCTTGAGCAGGCCATCGCGAATCTGCTCGGTCAGCACCGTCACCAGCTCCTGCGCCAGGCTGCGGCGCTTGCGGGGAAGGCGGGGTATGTCGATCGGGTTTTCCATTGTGTCTGTGTCTCGGCAAGCGGCTGAATGACAACATCATAGCGCAACGTGGTTGTACGATCACCGTGGGTGCAGTGGCGAGTCGAGGGCTGACACCGAGTCGCGCTCATCGCGAGCAAGCTCGCTCC